>NZ_JBWLKN010000015.1:0-215387 GCF_059026195.1 Streptomyces sp. A01
GCCGCCGCGGCGAGCACCTTGCCCATATCCAGATAACTGGACGCGGGCGTGTCACCACCCAAGGCATATGCCTCGTCGGCTGTGCGGGTGTGGGGGGCGTCGCGGTCGGGGGCGGCGTATACGGCTACGCTCGCCAGTCCGGCGTCTTTGCAGGCGCGGGCCACGCGGATGGCTATTTCGCCGCGGTTGGCGATGAGCACTTTGTGCATGTGTCTACTGTTCCTTTCCCGTGTGGGCGCCTGCGGCGGGCTTTCTTCCCCACCCCGCCCCTTCCCTGAACTGGGGCCCAGCCCCAGGCCCCGTCCCCCCAGACTTGGTCCGGGGGACCCCTGTCCTCAAACGCCGGACGGGCTGACGTGTGTCCTCAAGCGCCGGACGGGCTTGGTTGTGTCCTCAAGCGCCGGACGGGCTTGGTTGTGTCCTCAAGCGCCGGACGGGCTTGAGATTGAGGGCCAGGCCGAGCCCATGGGATGGCCTGGCGCCGGACGGGCTGACGTGTGTCCTCAAGCGCCGGATGGGCTTGAGGTTGAGCGCGAGGCCGGGCCAATGGGGTTGGCCTCGCGCCGGGCTGGGTTGGTGTTGTCCTCAAACGCCGGACGGGCTGGTATTGGCCGGGACGAGCTGGACAGGCCGCTGAGCCGAGCTAGCAAGGCCCTCAAGCCCAGCCGGGGATGTCCTCGAACGCCGGACGGGCTTGAGATGGGCCAAGACTGGCTTGAGGTCGGCCCGGGCGGGCCTCAAGTCGGGCTCAGGGCCCGAGGCGGTTCGGAGTCGTTGGCCGATGGCCGACGGCCATGAGATGTTCATGATGTCCAGGCGCCTGGGGCCTGGTAGTTGGGGGCGGGGCTGGGGTGGAGTGGGCGGGCCCAGGCTGCTCGGGGGTGGGTGCGGGGTTCGGTGGGGTGGCGGGGTGTGTTGTGGGCCAGGGCCGCGAATACCGCGGTCAGGGCGGCGAGCTCTTCGGCGCGTGGGGTGCCGCGGACCACGCGCAGGCCCGCGGCCCCGGGGGCCGTGCTGTGCGCGCCCATCACACCGGCGGGTTTCCGTGCTTACGCGACGGCAGGTTCGCGTGCTTGGTGCGGAGCATCGCCAGCGAGGCGATCAGTGCGGAACGGGTCTCGCGCGGGTCGATCACGTCGTCGACCAGGCCGCGTTCGGCGGCGTAGTAAGGGTGCATCAGCTCGCTCTGGTATTCCTTGATCTTCTGCTGGCGCACCGCGTCCGGGTCGTCGGCGGCGGTGATCTCGCGGCGGAAGATGACGTTGGCCGCGCCCTCGGCGCCCATCACCGCGATCTCGTTGCTCGGCCAGGCCAGCGACACGTCCACGCCGATGGACCGGGAGTCCATGACGATGTAGGCGCCGCCGTACGCCTTGCGCAGGATGACCTGCACGCGGGGGACGGTGGCGTTGCAGTACGCGTACAGCAGCTTGGCGCCGTGCCGGATGATGCCTCCGTGCTCCTGGTCCACGCCCGGCAGGAAGCCGGGCACGTCCACCAGGCTGACCAGCGGGATGTTGAACGCGTCGCAGGTCTGCACGAAGCGGGCCGCTTTTTCACTCGCGTGGATGTCGAGTACGCCCGCCATCGAGGCGGGCTGGTTGGCGACGATGCCCACCACGTGGCCGTCCAGCCGGGCCAGCGCGCAGACGATGTTGGTCGCCCAGGTCGGGTGGACCTCGAAGACGTCGTGGTCGTCCACGATCTCCTCGATGACCCGGCGCATGTCGTAAGACCGGTTGGGGTCGCTGGGCACCAGGTCGAGCAAGGTGTCCACGCTGCGGTCGGCGGGGTCCTCGGTCTCCTCGCGCGGCGGGTTCTCCCGGTTGTTCTGCGGGAGCATCGACAGCAGGTAGCGCACCTCTTCGAGGCAGCTTTCCTCGTCGTCGTAGGCGAAGGCGGCGACACCCGAGACGGAGGCGTGCACATCGGCGCCGCCGAGGCCGTTCTGGGTGATCTCCTCGCCGGTGACCGCGCGGACCACGTCAGGGCCCGTGATGAACATCTGCGAGGTCTCACGGACCATGAACACGAAGTCGGTGAGGGCCGGGGAGTACGCGGCGCCGCCCGCGCACGGGCCGAGCATCACCGAGATCTGCGGGATGACGCCGGAGCAGCGGGTGTTGCGCTGGAAGATGCCGCCGTAACCGGCGAGCGCGGTGACGCCTTCCTGGATACGGGCGCCCGCGCCGTCGTTGAGGGACACCAGCGGGGCGCCTGCCGACTCGGCGAGGTCCATCAGCTTGTGGATCTTCGCGGCGTGGGCCTCGCCGAGGGCGCCGCCGAAGATCCGGAAGTCGTGCGCGTAGACGAAGACGGTGCGGCCGTGGACGGTGCCCCAGCCGGTGATCACCCCGTCGGAGTGGGGTTTCTTCTTCTCCAGGCCGAAGCCGGTGGCCCGGTGGCGGCGCAGCGTCTCGATCTCGTGGAAGGACCCCTCGTCCAGCAGCAGCGCGATGCGCTCGCGTGCGGTGAGTTTGCCCTTGGCGTGCTGGCGCTCGGTGGCCTGCTCGTCGCCCGCGTAGACGGACTCCTTGAGTGCGAGCAGGGTCAGCAGTTGTTCGGGCAGGCCCCCGGTTCCCGGGTCTTCCGGGAGGTCGTCGGTGGTGACCCGGCGATCGTCGGTGATGCTCATGTTCCACGCTCCCCCTGGCGTTGGTGGTTTCAGGCGGCCGCGGCGGCGGTCGCTGCTTCGGGTGTGACGGCGTCGAGGGTCTTGGCCAGCCGCCGCTCGTCGTTGGTGGTCCACGCGGACAGGTCGGGCACGATGCGGCGGCACAGCCCGCTGAGCACCTTGCCGGGGCCGACCTCGACGAAGTCGGTGACGCCCGAGCCGGCCATCAGCCGCACCGATCCTGTCCACCTGACCCGGCCGGCGAGCTGGCGGCGCAGGCTGCCGGTGATCTCGGCGGCGCTGGTCACGTACTCGGCGGTGACGCCCGAGACCACGGGCAGCCGCGGCTCGCGGAAGGTCACCCGGTCCAGCTCGGCCGCGAACTCCTCCTCGATGCCGCGCATCAGGCCGCAGTGGAACGGGGCGCCCACGGGGAGCGCGATGGCCTTGACGGCCCCGGCCTCCTGGGCCGCGGCCCGTACCCGTTCGATGGCCTCCGCCTGTCCCGAGACCACGGACTGGCCCGGCTCGTTGTCGTTGGCGACCTCGGCGACCTGGCCGGTCTCGGCGGCGACGGTCGCGCAGATCTCTTCGACGGTGGCCAGGTCGAGGCCGAGTACGGCCGCCATGGCGCCCGGCACCTGCTCGTTGACGCCCGCCATCAGCTCACCCCTGCGGCGGACCAGGCGCAGCGCGTCCTGCCAGTCCAGGACCCCGGCGGCGACCAGCGCCGTGTACTCGCCCAGGCTGTGGCCCGCGACGACATCGGGGCGCACGCCGTGTTCGCGCAGCACGTCGAGGGTGACCAGGCTGGTCAGGAAGACGGCGGGCTGGGTGATCGCGGTGTCCCGCAGCGCTTCCTCGGGGCCCTCCCAGCACAGCGTGGAGAGCGGGATGCCGAGGATGTCGTCGGCGGCGCGGTAGTAGGTGTCGGCGAGGTCGGGGCGGGCGGCGAGGAGGTACTGGCCCATGCCGACCTTCTGGGAGCCCTGGCCGGGGAAGAGGAACGCGGTCCTGGGCGCCCCGTCTCCGCCAGTGGCCTGCGGCTCCGCGCTTGTACCCGTGCTCGCGCCGGTGGTGCCGCCCGTGTTTCCGCGGGGGTTCGTCATCGCGTCCTCCATCAGGCGCTGGGCAGCTTGCTGAGCCGCATCGTGTCGTTGGCGCCCGGCGTCGGAGCGGCGTGCGCGCCGGTGGGCTTCTTGTCGCGTACGAAGAGCACCACGAGGACGGCGGCGAGCAGCGTGACGGCCGCCGCGTACCAGGCGCCGCTCTCCAGGCCCTCGGTGACGGCCTTCTGCTGGAGTGCCTCGGCGGTGGCCGCCGTGGCCTTGCCCTCGCGCTGGAGTGCGGCCAGGTCGTCCATGGCGGTGTCGGTGCTGTTGCTCATCAGCGCGCCCATGATGGCGATGCCGACGGCGTTGCCGACCTGGCGGACCATGGTGCCCGCGCTGGCGGCGACGCCCACCTGGTCCTGCGGCGCGGAGGAGATGGTCAGCTCGGAGGCGACCGGCATCGCGATGCCCATGGCCAGACCGGTCAGCAGCATGCCGGGCAGGAGCAGCGTCCAGGAGCCGGAGTCGCCCTTGGGGTCGGCCAGCGTGTACAGGGCGATGCCGACGGTCATCAGGCTCATGGCGAGGATGAGCGCCTTGCGCACACCCGCCTTGGCGACGATCCGGCCGCCGAGCGGCGCGCCGACCATCAGCATCAGGGTCAGCGGCAGCAGCCGTACGCCGGTCTCCTGGGCGGAGAGGCCGAGACCGGTCTGAAGGTAGATCGACAGGTAGAAGATGACCGAGAACATCCCGGCGCCCATGAGGAACGACGTCGTGATGCTGCCGCCGAAGGACGGCCTGCGGAACCAGCTCAGGTCCATGATGGGCGCCTTCGAGCGGGACTCCACGGCGAGGAACCCGGCCATGAGCAGCACACCGCCCGCGAACAGCGCGAACACCTTGCCGGACGTCCAGCCCCACGAGTTGCCGTTGATCAGCGCCAGGTTGACGCACAGCAGCGAGGCGCTGAGCAGGACCAGGCCGGGCAGGTCGACGGAGTTGCCGCCCGCGCTAGCGGACCGCCGGTCGGGGGCCATGCCGGCCAGCGCGGCGAAGATGACGACGGCGCCGATGGGCACGTTGATCAGGAAGATCCACTCCCAGCCCGCGTGGTCGACCAGCAGGCCGCCGATGAGCGGGCCGAGCGCGGTGGCGAGGCCGCCGACGGCGCCCCACAGCATGATGCCTTTGGCGCGCTTCTCCCCCTCGAACGAGGAGTAGACGATGGCGAGCGTCAGCGGCAGCACGACGGCCCCGCCGACGCCCTGCACCACGCGGCCGATGTGCAGGGTGGTGATGTGGTCGAAGCCGAAGAGGGTCAGCTCCCCGGCGGCCGCGCACAGCCCCGAGCCGGCGAGGAAGACGACCACGCCGATGACGTAGATCACGCGCTGCCCGAAGATGTCGCCGAGCCTGCCCGCGGTGACGATGAGGACGGCGAGGGCCAGCATGTACGCGTTGGCGACCCATTCCAGGTCGTCGAAGGTCGCGTGCAGGTCGGAGCCGATGGTCGGCATCGCCACGGTGACGACGGTGACGTCGAGCAGCGCGATGAACAGGCCGAGCAGCGCGGCGAGCAGCGTCAGTCCTGGTTTGTTGCGTGGTGGCAGCGCCCTGAGGTGCATGGTGTTCCCGGACATGGCGGGGTCCTCCCGTTTCGGTGTCAGTCCGCCTGTTGGCGGTCTACGAACGCGATGATCAGATCCGCCACTTCCGCCGCCTGTTCGACATGGCAGAAGTGGCTGAAGCGGGGGTCAAGGCGCAGTTCTGCGCTTGGCATGTCCGCTCGCAGCGCATCGGCACGATCGCCAAGCAGCCCCGCGTCGTGGGGGCTGCCGATCACCAGCGTGGGAACCGATACGTGAGACAGCGCCAGGCTGGAGGCGGCGCTGTATTGGTCGAAGAGGGCCAGGAACGCCTGCGGGCCCATCTTTTCCAGCATCTTCCGCACCATCGTGTTGAAGACGTCCGGGTCCATGGTGTGCGCCCGGGCGCCGAGGCGGGTCTGGAGGCCCGCCGTCATCACGGCGGCGAACTGGTCGCGGAAGCCGTCGAAGACCGCCCAGTCCACCGGCTGGGTGGGCGACCAGTAGAACGGTGAGAGCAGGATCAGGGCGTCCAGTTTCGGGTTGGCGCCCGAGGCGAGCCACTGGAGCACGGAGTTGGCGCCCATCGAGTGGGCCACCAGGACGGACACCGGCTCCGGCACCATCTGGAGGCCGCCCTCAAGCCACTGCCCGCTGGTCGCCCGGGAGCGCCACCGGTACGTTCCGCCGGACCGCCACGGCATGTCCAGCGGGAAGCTGCGGAACCTGCTGGACAGCAACTGGCTCAGCTTCGTGTAGCTGCCCCAGTCGTCTTCCAGGCCGTGCACGAGCGCCGCGGCGGGCAGCTCAGCGAACCGGTGTACGGCGAGCTCCTCGCCGTACAGCAGTGACTCGCTCACCGGAGTCGATGCCACGCTGCGGGCCATCACCGGTCTCCGGCGGCCGTGAAGCGCAGCAGGACGAGGTTGCCCTGCGGTCCCATGGCACCGAACACCGCGCTGCCGGTCAGGCCGCGGGCGAGCTGCTGCCCGAGGGCGAGGGCGCTGGTGACGGTGGACTGCGGGGCGCCGCGTACGACGGTGACCTCGGTGCCCGCGCCGCGCCGCGCGGCGTAGTCCCGCACCGCGTCGGCCACGCGCGCGCCGCCGTCGTCGTAGGGCGGCAGGCACAGGTGGATCTGGCCGGGGGCGTCGCCGAGCCGGTCGAGCGCTGAGGCGACCAGCCGGGCCGCGTGGTGCGGCTCGCCGGGCAGCATGCGGCGCGTGCCGCCGGTCAGCAGCGCGTACGGCCGGGCCGCGCGCTCCTGCGCCGCCCGCTCGCTCTCCAGGTGGAACAGGCACGCGCCGAACGCGTCGGCCCGCGGCCCGGTGACGGACTGCGCCGCGGCGGGCGGGCGGCCTTCGAGTGACCCGGCGAGCACGCTGGAGGCGCGGCCTGCGGCCAGCGCCAGCGCCCCGGTGAGCAGCGCCTCGTAGCCGGCGGTGAGCAGGTCGACCAGGGTGACGTTGAACGCCTTGAAGCCTCCGGCGATGGCCAGTTGCCCGGCGGGCACGTTGACAGCGAAGTTGGGGCATTCGACGGGGCTGATGCCAGGGATGCCCTCGGCCTTCAGCGCGTAGTCGATGCGGTCGACGATGGCGTCGACGGCGAAGTTGGTCCCGATGACCACACCGGTGCGCTCGTTGGCCCGCGTCTCCCGCGGGTCGCACTCCTGCCGCTGTTCGCGTGCCGCGTCGGTGAGGGCGAGCCGGACGGCGGCCAGGGCGGCGCGGGTCGGCGCGGGGAAGAACTTCCAGCCACGCTTGCCCAGGAAGTCGGCGGGGAAGAAGTTGCCGACCTCGGTGATCTCCAGGTCCCGCGCCGGGTGGTCCTGCGCCTCGTCCGGGATGCCGAACCCGGCCACCTCGGCCAGCTCCTTGACCCCGATGGCCGGGCGGCTGACCGGCCCTATGCCGGTGATCGCGGCGAGTGCCGTCTCCTTGGTCGTCATGCTGTCTCCCCCGAGGTGGTGTGGTGTGGCTGCTGTGCTGCTCCGATCGCGACAGTGATGTTGTTGCCGCCGAACGCGTAGGCGTTGACCAGTACGGCGTCGCCCGCGGCCGCTTCCGGGGCCCCGCGCACGAGCCGCAGCTCGCATTCGGGGTCGGTCTGGCGCAGCGTCCCCACCGGAGGGACGATGCCGTGCCGGGTGACGAGTGCGGCGGTGACGCAGGAGAACGCGCCGGACGCGCCTCCGCTGTGGCCGAGCGACGCCTTGACGGCGGCGACGGGCACGTCGGGGGTCCGCTCGGCGAGCAGCCGCGCCGTGGTCCGGCTCTCGGTGCTGTCGTTGGCGGGCGTTCCGGTGCCGTGGCTGAGGATCGCGCCGATGCCGTGCCGGTCGATCCCGCCGCGTTCCATCGCCTCCTGGGCGGCGCGTACGGCCTGATCGCCCTTGGGGTCGGGCGCGGTGACGTGACTCGCGTCGCAGCTCCAGCCCGCGCCGAGCACCTTGGCGTAGGGCTGCCGGCCGCGCGCCGCGGCGTGGTCGGCGGACTCCAGGACGAGGAAGGCGGCGCCCTCCCCGTAGACCGTGCCGCCGCGCTCGGCGTCGAACGGACGGCAGTGCAGCGGATCGACGGCGCCCAGCCGCAGGAAGGCGCCCATCGCGGGCCTGGAGACGGCCTCGGCGCCGCCGACGAGGACGATGTCGGCCTCCCCCGAGGTGATCATCTCGGCGCCGAGGGAGACGGCGTACGCACCGGCGGCGCAGGCGGTGGACACGGTGAACCCGGGGCCGTGCAGGCTGAGTTCGCGCGCGAGGACGCCCGCGACGCCGAACGGGAACCACTGCACACCCGTCAGGTCCCTGATGCCGTCCCGCTCCGCCTCGCGCAGGTCGCTGTCGCCGTTCCCCGTGCCCACACAGACACCGACGTTGTCGAGGACGTCCTGCCCGGCCGCGTCGAGCCCCGCGTCGGCCAGCGCCGACCGCGCCGCGGCGACCGCGAACCCGCTCGACCTGCCGTTGTCCGCACCGCCTTCGGGCGCGTTGTCGACGACGTAGGTGAGCGATCCGTGGACCGGGGTGCCGGGGTAGTCCAGCGGGCGGACCGGCGCGTCGCCGCGCAGCAGCCCTGACCAGAAGCTCTCCAGGTCGTGACCCAGCGGGGAGACCACGCCGAGCCCGGTGATGACGACATCCGTCGTGGACTGTGCCATGGAGTTCACGCCTCCCACGAAACGTTCTCTGAGGGGCGCATGACCGCCATGGCGTACCCGACGGTCGCCACGAGATCGTCCCCGGAGTAGGACTCGCCGCTGAGGATGACGTTGTCCCCGACGTACTGGTCGACGCGCACCTCGTGCCGCAGCGTGTCGCCCGGGTAGACCGGCCGGTGCAGCCGCACGTCGCGGGTCGCGGCGAGGATCAGCGCCCCGCTGCGTTCCCGGCGCTGCGCCTTGACGCGCTCCATCCACAGCACCGCGCCGCCCTGGCCCCAGGACTCCATCAGCAGCGAGGGCGGATAGGCGAAGGCGCGGGTCTCCAGGTCGGGGGCGAGCCCGGCGTAGCAGGGCTCACTGCCGCTGATGGTCTTGGTGGTCACGATCCGGTCGTACGGGTCCATCTCCAGGACCCGGTCGACGAGCAGGATCGGGTGGGCGTGCGGTATCAGGCGCCGGATCGCCGCGTAGTCGAGCATCTTTCCCCCGTTGTGGCTGTGTCGATCAGCCGGTAACGCATCTTCAGCAGGGCTGCCTTGGCGTCGCCTGTGGTGCAGCGCGCCACGACCGCCAGGGTCTGGCCGTCCTCTTCCAGCCGGCACTCGCACGCCGCCCGCAGCTCGTCGCCGGGGCGCAGGGCGGTGGTGAAGCGCACGGAGTCCAAGGCGGACAGTTCCGCCTCGACGCCGGGGCCACGGGTCTCCTGGACCAGGTGGATCACCGCCTGGTAGGCGGTCTCGATCAGGAAGACACCCGGGTAGACGGTCATCTCCGGGTAATGACCCTCCAGATAGGGGTCATCGGCCCGGATCAGCTTGGTCGCGACGACCTCGGTGTCCGAGAGCACGGACACCGTGTCGACCGGGTTGACCGGCGCCGCCCGGCGCTTGGGCCCGTCCACGGCGACCTCCCGCTGGGCGGTGGTCACAGCGAGACGCCGCCGTCGATCTCGATGACCTCGCCGGTGATGTACCGGGCGCGGTCGGAGACCAGGAAGGACACCAGGTCGGCGACCTCGTCGGCGCCGCCGTAGCGCTTCATCGGGATCGACTTCAGCGCCTGCTCGCGGATCTTCTCCGGCAGGGCCTCGGTCATGTCCGTCTCGATGAAGCCGGGAGCGACCACGTTGACGCGGATGCCGTACCCGGCGACCTCCTTGGCCAGCGAGGCGCTCATGCCCTGGATACCGGCCTTGGAGGCCGAGTAGTTGGACTGGGTGGCGTGGCCGTACACACCGGAGATGGAGGACATGTTGACGATCACGCCCTCCTTCTTCTTCATGAAGTCGAAGACCACGGAGCGGCAGAAGTTGAACGTGCCGTTCAGGTTGGTCTCGATGACGGCCCGCCAGTCCTCCTCCGGCATGAGCACCATCGGGTTGTCCTTGACGATGCCCGCGGAGTTGACGAGGACGCCGATCGGGCCGAGCGCGGCCTTGGCGGCCTTGACGAACGCCTGTACCGCCTCGTAGTCGGACACGTCACACGGGGCGTGGTAGACCTGCGCGCCCTTCTCACGGATGAGCTTCTCGGTCTCGGCGGCCGCCTCGGTACCGCTGCGGTAGCAGAACGCGATGTCGAAGCCGTCGGCTGCCAGCTGCACGGCGGTGGCCCGGCCGATGCCGCGCGAGCCGCCGGTGACGATGGCCATCGGGCGCTCTGGCTCGTTCTCGGACTCGGACTCGGCCTGGGACTGGGACTGCGTCATTGGGGTTCCGTCCTCTCTTCTCTGGACTGCTCTGGGCTGCTCTGGGCTGCTCTGGGCTGCTCTGCGGCAGGTGCGGGCCGCGGCGTCAGCCGCAGCCGCCCGCGGTGTCGTGGTCCATCGCGCCGTGCCGGTCGATCAGCTCGGCGGGGATGCCGGACAGCGGGGCAGGGCCCCACGCGGCGTCGACCAGCGGGAAGCCACCGGCCGCTGCCCGCGTCGTCTCGGCGGTCATCTCCGCGGTCATTTCGATGGTCAGCTCTGCGGTCATCTGTCAGCTCTCCTTCACGCCTTGCTCGCGGCAGTGGCCAGCGCTTCTTCGAGCGTGGCCAGGAAGTCGTCGAGCCGGTCCAGGCCCCAGAAGCGGTGCCGGCCGACCTTGAAGTACGGGACGCCGAAGACGTCGTCCTCGTAGATCTGCATGAGGGCCTTCACACCCGCCTCGCGGATGTGCGGCTCCTCGGGAGCGCCGGTCAGCGTCTCCGCGTCGAGACCGGCGTCGGAGCAGACCCGGCGCAGCGTGTCGCGGTCGCAGATGTCCTCGCCGCGCTCCCAGCGGGCGGCCATCGCCGCGCGGTAGTACTCGCGGTGTACGCCGAGCTCCTTGGCCTTGATCCAGGCCAGGTGCGGCAGCTCCCACCATTCGTCGCCCTTGTCGATCGGCCACTTCATCGGGTAGCCGAACTTCTGGGACAGCCGCTTGGTGTCGTTGAGGATGTAGAGGTGCTTGGCCTTGCTCATCGCGACGTAGTGGAACTCGCCGCCCTGCTCTTCGAGCGCGGCGCTGCTGATCGCGTCGGGCTCGAAGAACGGGATGTACTCGATGAGCTGGTCGGCGTCGGGGAAGCGCTCCTCCAGCTGCCGCACGGCCATCCAGCTGAACGGCGAGCGGAGCGAGAAGTACAGGCGCGGCGGCTTCCTCATGCGGCACCGCCGAGCAGCGTCGCCTGGGTGGCCGGGTCGAGGATGGCGACCGTACCGGCCTTCTCGCCCCTGCTGATGGCGTAGCCGTGCATGATCGTGCCGGTCGCCGCCAGCTCAAGGCTGTCGCCACGGCGGACGTAGCAGTCCATCCGCGCGGTGTACATGGTGTCCTTGAGGATGTCCTCGACCTTGAAGACGGTGTGCACCGTCTCCTCCATGTAGATGTCGGAGACCATCTGCACCCGGGCCCGGGACACGACGGGAATCCAGCCGCGCTCGTCCAGCAGCGTGCCGACGGCCAGGCCGCGGTCGGCCAGGAAGCGGTCGACGACCTCCTCCATGGTCCTGATGTACGCGGAGTGCTGGAGGCGGTCGGAGAAGTGGCAGTAGTAGTACGGGGCGCGCCAGTCCCACAGGTACGCGCCGGAGCCCTCGGGCGCCAGCACGTCCTGGACGCTCTGGCCCTCGGCGATGGGCAGGCTCGCCTTGGCCGAGTTGGTCAGGGCGGCGACGTCCGGCACGACGTACGGTTCGAGGATGGCGGGCACCGGCTCGCTGCCCGAGCCGTCCTTGACGGAGACCAGCGCGACCCTGACCTTGCCCTTGAGGGTGGTGACGGTCTGGCCGTCGCGCTCCACCGTCAGCGTCACGTTGAACGGGGCGCCCTGGCCCGGCTTCGGCTTGGCGGAGACGATGGTGGCGTACACCCGCTCCTCGGCCTCAAGGGCCACCGGCAGTTGCACCGAGGAGTCCACGATCTCCAGGCCGAGGCCGTAGCGGTGGTAGATGTCACGGGCGCCGACGCCACGGTCGCGGAAGTACTGGAGCACCCCCTCCTCGACCAGGTACATGAAGTGCTTGAACCCGATCCACGTACGGATGTTGGCGCCCTCGTAGCGCGGGGAACCGACGTAGCTGGTCGGCTGACCATCGAGAAGTTCGGTCACGGTCGCTCCTCCTTCAGGAGAGTCGGCGGCGGACGGGTCGCGGAGGAACTCGGCGACCTCAGCGCCTAGTTCGGCGGCCCGCTCCATGTGCGGGAAGTGGCCGTACGGCGGCCGGATGCGGGTGGTCGCCGCGGGCATCGCCCGGTCCAGGGCGGCGGCGCGCATCGGGGTCAGGCCCTCGTCCTCGGGGCCGACGACGAGAAGCGTCGGCACGCTGATGCCGGTGAGGTCCCAGTGGCCCGACTGCTCGAACGCCCGGTAGAAGACGGGGAATCCGGCGGGCACGGCCCGGTCGATGAGCTTGCGCTCCATCAGGGACAGGATCTCCCCGTCCATCCGGGACGCCTTCGGCCCCAGGGAGACCCGCAGCCCGTCCATCAGCACCCGCCGGAACGCGGCGAGCGAGCGCTGGCGCAGCTGGTCGGAGAGCGGGAAGTCGGCGGGCCGGTAGAACGGCGCGGCGAGCACGACGGCGTCGAGTCCCGGGTCCCCCTCCAGGGTGGCGAGGTGTTCCAGGATGGCGGTCGCGCCGAACGAGTGGCCGAGCAGCACCTTCGGCCGCTCGGGGACCAGCGCCAGGGCGCGGCGCAGCCAGTCGGCCGCACCGCCCTCGGCGGGCCACTCGTACGCGTTGCCGCCGTGCCAGGGCAGTTGCAGGCAGTACGGGGTGTAGCCGGAGATCAAGCCGGTGACCTCGCGCCAGCTCTTCCAGCCGTCCTCGATTCCGTGCGCGGTCACCAGCGGCGGCCCCTCGCCGGGGCCGCGCCAGACCTGCGCGGGGCCGTCCGAGGCGATCAGCGTCCAGCCGTCGTTCGCGCTCATGCCACGGCCTCCGCACGGTCGCGGGAGCGCGCGGCGACCGACACGTCCAGGCTCAGCCAGCCGTCGTCCGCGTCGCCGCAGCCGACGGTCAGCGCGGTTCCGCCGGCGCCCGCGGCGAGCCGGGCGGCGGCAGCGGCGAGCCGCACCACCCCGGTCGCCCCGTACAGCTCACCGGTCACGCGGGCCGTGCCCGACTGGTCGGTTCCGTCCGTACGTCCAGCCTGTTCGGTCTGGTCCGTCCGGCCCGTCCGGTGCCGTACGACGGGGCCGCACTCGACGCCCGTCGCCTGCGGCCAGGCGCCCGGCAGCCCGAGCAGGACACAACCGGCGGCGGCGGTCAGCTCACCCGGCGCGCCCGGGCGCAGCGCGGCGAGGCCGCGGGCGACGGGGTCGGCGGGTTCGACGCCCACCACGACGGCCCGCTGGGCGCGTCCGGAGAGCAGCAGCAGCCGGGCCAGCCGCACCGCGTCGAGACCGGCGGTGGCGCCGGAGCACACGGCGAGGTTCGGCCCGTTGAAGCCGTAGCGGATGGCGACGCTGGAGGCGATGACGTTGCTGGACGCGTTGGGGGCGTCCATCGGGCTGACGACGTTGCCGCCGCGCGCCCGCATGTCGTCGAGGACCGTGCAGACGGTTTCGGCGTTGCCGAGGTTGGAGGCGGCGACGACGGCGGTCCCGGCCGCGTACGGCAGGGGCTCTGCCAGTTTGCCGGGCGGCAGGCCGAGCGCCCGGTGGACGGCGCACAGCGCCAGCCGCGTGGACGGCTCCTTGCCCAGCAGGCCCTTGCGGCCCAGCACGTCCTTGGCCAGCTCGGGCGGGCACGCCGCGTCCTCGGGCGAACCCGGCAGGTCGGCGGCGGACAGACCGGGCAGGTGCACGGCCCAGCCCTCGATGGCGAGCCGCTGGTCGGCGGCACGGGTGTCAGTCGGCATCGGTGGCCTCCACGATCGTCACGGCGTTGACCCCGCCGAAGCCGAACGCGTTGACCTGCGCCAGCCTCGGCCGCGCGGCCAGCGGTTCGCCGGTCACCAGGGCCAGCTTCTCGGCCTCGGGGATCGCGGTCCGCAGCCCGGTGACGGGCGGCACGGCGGCTGTGCGCATCGCCTGGCAGGCGACGAGCACGCTCATCAGCGCGGCGCCGCCCGAGGTGTGCCCGATGGCGCCCTTGATGGCGGTGACCGGCGGTCCTTCGGGGCCGAAGACCTCCAGCAGCGCGGTGGCCTCGGTCGGGTCGTTCAGCGCGGTGGACGTGCCGTGCGCGACGACCAGGCCGATGTCCTCGGGGCTGACGCCGCCGCGCTCGTGGGCGTCGCGCATCGTCGCGACGATGCCGTCCGGGTCGGGCGCCGTCTCGTGGAACGCGTCGCAGCCGATGCCGACGGACCGGATCAGGCCCAGGGCGGGCTTGCTGGAGGGCGGTTCGAGGACGACGGCCGCGGCGCCCTCGCCGAGCAGCACCCCGTCCCGTTCGGTGTCGAAGGGCCGTACGGTGTCGGCCGTGGTGGTGCCCACCCGGCCGATCATGGTGAGCATGGACTCGGTCATGGTGTCGCAGCCCGCGGCCACCACCGCGTCGGCCTCGCCGAGTTCGAGCATGTCGGCGGCGAGCGCGAGGGCGTAGCCGGACGCCGCGCAAGCGTTGGCGATCGTGTGCACCTCGGTCACCTCTGGGGCCACCGACCGCACCGCTTCGTTGAAGTGCAGCTGGGCCAGCCGCAGCCCGGCGCCGTCGCCGTGCCACTGCTCCACGGCGCGCAGCTCCCGCAGCCCGGTGCCGACGATGACGGCGACCCGGATGGTGGCCGGATCGACGCCCGCGTCGGCGAGCGCCTGCTGTACGGTCTGCGCCAGCCAGCGGCCCGCGAGCCGCAGCCCGGTCTCGTCCGGCGCGCCGTCCCCGATGCCGTACCCGTGGGTGACGTTCAGCTTGGCGGGGTCGCCCAGGCGCAGCGGGGAAACCCCGCTGCGCCCGGCGACCAGCGCGTCGAACGTGGCGTCGAGATCGCCGAGGCAGCTCACCATGGAGCTACCCGTGATCGCCACCGGCACGACTCCACCCCCTGACGACGGCCGCTCCGGCCGCGCCCTCGGCGGACCGTGTGGTGATCAGCGACAGTTCGCCGTCGCGGGCCGGTTCGGCCCGGTGCCTGGCGAGCAGCGCGGCGAGCTGGAAGGCGCCGGAGGCGCTGAACGCCTCACCGGTGACCTCCTTGACCCGCAGCCGCGGAGTCCCCGCACCGAGGACGGCGTTGATCGCCTTCTCCTCGACCTCGTCGAGGACGGTCATGCCGTTGGCGGCGGTCGCCACCGTGGCGATGTCGGCCGCGGTGACCCCGGCCCGCTCCAGCGCGCGGCTGACGCACAGCGCGAGGCCCTGGGAGAACTCCTCGTCAGGGCCCTTCGGGTCGAAGACGCCGACCTCGACGGCCAGCACCTCCGCGTCCGGGGTGCGCCCCGCGGACCGTACGGCCTCGGCGCTCTCCACGACGAAGACCGCCGCGCCCTCACCGGGCGGCAGGGTGCCACCGGCGACGGACTGCCCGTAGTGCACGGCCCACGACTGGTGCGGACTGAACTCCTCGACCGCCCCGGCGAGCAGGGCGTCCGCGTAACCGCAGTTGATGAGGTTGCGGGTGTAGCGCAGCACGTTCAGCATCGCCATCGGGCCACCGGCGATGGTGGCGTTCGGCCCCTGGAGGCCGAACTTGATGCCGGACTGGCCCGCCGCGCAGTTCATCACGGCGTTGGGGAACAGCAGCGGGTTCACCAGGTAAGGCCGGTCCTGGATGAAGGTGTCCTTGCTGTAGTCGCTGGTGGACTTGGCGCTGCCCGCCGTGGTGCCGAGCGTGAGCCCGATCCGGGCCCTGTTGTCGTCGTCCACCTCAAGGTCCGTGTCGGCCAGGGCCTCCTTGCAGGCGACCATGCCGAGCGAGGTGGAGCGGTCGAAGAACGAGGTGCCCTTGCGGCCGAGGTGGTCGCGGACCCGGAAGTCCACGAGGGCGTACGCGTCGTTACGCGGCAGCTCCTCGTCCTCGAACATCTCGCTGACGTCGGCCGGTGCGCCGGGGGCGGTCAGCGCCGCCGCCAGCGCCTCGGGGCCGATCCCGGCGCCGGAGAGGACTCCGAAGCCGGTGATGGCCAGCGCCTTGGACCCGGTCGCCCGGCTGTCGGGCGCCTGACTGTCGCGCGCCTTCTCGGGAGCGGTCGTCACGAGGGCCTCCCCAGCATGACGATGGCGTTGTTGCCGCCGAACGCGAAGCCGTTGACCTGCGCGATCCGCACATCAGCGGGGCGCGCCTTGTTCGGTACGGGGTCGATCTTGGGCATGTCCGGGTCCGGAGTGTTGAAGTTGATGGTGGGCGGCAGGAACGAGCCCGCGATGCCGAGCACCGAGGCGATGGCCCCGAGACCGGAGGCGGCGCCCATGGTGTGGCCGAGCATCGACTTGGTCGAGCTGATCGGCGGCGGACTGTCGCCGAAGACATCCACGACGGCGCCGGCCTCGACGAAGTCGTTCGCCGGGGTGCCGGTGCCGTGAGCGCAGATGTAGTCCACCTCTTCGGCCTTGACGCCCGCGTTGGCGTGCGCCAGGCGCATGCACTCGGCGATGCTGTCCCGGTTCGGGGCGACCATGTGGTTGGCGTCGCAGTTGAGCCCGTAGCCGAGGACTTCGGCGTGGACGCGGGCGCCGCGCGCCTGCGCCGACTCCAGCGACTCCAGGAACATCGCCGCGCCGCCCTCGCCGGTGATGATGCCCGAGCGGTCCTTGTCGAACGGCGAGCACGCCTTCTCGGTGAGTGCGCCCAGCCGGTAGAAGCCCGCGTGGGACCAGCGGCCGACGGAGTCGGCGCCACCGGCGATCATGTAGTCGGCTTCGCCCGTCCTGATCAGGTCGTAGGCGTAGCCGAGTGCGTAGTTGCTGGCGGAACAGGCGGTGGACAGCGTCACGGCGTCGCCAGTCAGCCGCAGTTCGCGGTTGACCGCCTGCGACAGGCGTGCGCTGGAGACCTGGCTGACCAGCCCGGCGTCGAGACCGCCGTACCCGGCGGTCAGCGAGTCCTGGGTGAGCTTTTCGAGCACCTGCGACTCGCCGCCGGTGGTGCCCATGCTCGATCCGGCCCGGGAGGCCGCCAGTTCGTCTTCGTCGATCCCGGCGTCCGCGACCGCGAGGCGGGCCGCGGACGCCGCGAAGAGGCTCGTACGCCCCCATGCATCGACAGACAGCCGCCGGACCATGGTCTCTGGCCGGAAGGCGTGGACTTCGCCGGCCATGATGTAGGGGAATCCAGTGGGGTCGAAGCAGGCGATCGGCGAGACGCCGTTGACGCCTTCCCGCAGCCCCTCGCCGTAGGCGGACGCCCCGATCCCGATGCTCGACACAGGCCCCAGGCCGGTGATGACTACCCGTCGGAGTGACATGTGGCTCAGCCCTGCCAGCCAGCGTGCTCGGCCAGGACGTTGTAGACCTCAGTCAGGTTGATCATCTTGGGGAGCTCCGACTGCGGGATCTCGACCTTGTACTTCTTCTCCAGGCGGGCGAGGATCTCGATCGCGCGCAGCGAGTCGGCCTCGTGCTCCTCGATGAAGTGGCTGGTCTCGCTGATCTCCTCAGGCTCAAGTTCCAGCACCTCCGCGACAATCTCGCGGATCTCGTCGAGCTGCTCCTGCTTGGTGGCAGTCGTCATTTACGGTCACCTTTCTAAGGGAATTTGGAACTGCGATCTCTCGCGTTCCGACACTTCGATATTAGGCAGTAGCCGACTCCGGAAGCCAGCAATGATGGGCGTTCACAGATAGCCCGCACCGCGCTTACGCGGGAAACTCGCCGAAGAGTTGGGGCGCCATTACTGTGCCATTACCCCTAAGGGAAAGGGGATTTCGCCAGTCGTTACCCGGCAAGAACAAAGCCGGTGCTTTTGTTACGGGGCGCGGACAATCCGGTGTCGCGGACACCCCGTCACGCAGGTGTACGGCGACGACGCCGTTACGCGCCTTTGCGGCAACGCGCGCCTTTGCCGGCGATCTCAGCGTTGCCGGCGATCTCAGCGCGGTCAGCGCGGGGCCCGCACCACCGAGCTGGGCCTGTTCACCGCGATCAGGGAGTCGACGACGGCGACACAGCGATCGGCCGCCCAGATCTCCCCGGACAGGAAGGCGTTGCCCGACACGAGCTGTTCCAGCCGTACGACGTGCCGCAGCACCTCGCCCGGCCGTACCCCGCCCGTGAAGCGGCAGCCGCGGATGGCCGCCAGCATCAGCACGCCGTCGGGACCGCCCGCCTCGGCGGTCGCCAGCCACAGCAGCGCGGCGGTCTGGCCGAAGGACTCGAAGGCCAGTGCCCGCGGGAACATATACCGGTCGCCGGGCAGCCCGTCTGGCAGCCCCTGGAAGCAGAGTTCGCCACCGGTGACCGCCTTCACCCCGGAGATCTCCTGGCCGGGGACGACCGAGACCACCTGGTCCACCAGGAGCATCGGATGCCGTACGGGCAGCAGTTCCCTGATCCGCGCGTGGTCGAGCACGGGCGGGCCCGGCACCGGCGGCGGGGCGACGAGCGGTCCGGAGGCACCGGTCAGCGCCCGCTCCTCGCCCGGCACCCCGACGACCACCTTCAGCCGCGCCACGGCGGTGCCGTCCTGCCGGGAGCAGCGCGCGTCCAGCGACCAGCGGCGCTCGCCGTCGCGGGTCACCAGCGCGTCCACGGTAATCTCGTCGCCGCCGAGCATGGGTGCCTGAAGCCGCGCGGAGCGGACCTCAAGCAGCTCCGGCGGGTCGGTCAGCCCGAACGCCTCGGCCACCGCCTGCCGCACGCCTTCCAGCAGGAAGACGGCGGGCAGCATGGTCAGGCCGGGGAAATGACCGGCCATGTACGGGTCGTCCGCGCTCACCACCTTGGTGGTCCGCAGCCGCAGCCCGGACTCGGCGTCCGTCAGGGCGACCTGGTCCACAGCGCGCAGCGGAGACGCGAACGACAGCTTGTCCCCTACCGTCACCATCAGACCGCGGCCCCCTCGGTGACCGGCTCCGCCTCGGGGGCGAGCACCGAACTGGGCCGCAGCGCGGTCATCACGGAGTCCACGCGCAGGATCTCGGCATCATCGACGGTCGTGGCGCCCTCGAAGAACCACGTGCCCTCGAAGGCGCGGCTGATCCGCACCTCGTGCCGCAGCACATCGCCCGGCATCGCCCGGCCAAGGACCTCGATGCCGGACATCCCGCCGAACAGCGCGACCTGGCCCTCCACCTCCTCGGGCGGCTGGTCCCAGGCGGCGAGCAGCGCGGCGCTCTGGCACCAGGACTCGATGAGCAGCGCCAGCGGGTAGGCGTAGCCCTCATCCCCGGTGCTGTCAGGCAGGTCCTGGTACCAGGGCTCGTTGACCGTCACGGCCTTCACCGCGACGATCCGCTCCCCCGGTACGACCTCGGCGACCCGGTCGACCAGGAGGATCGGGAACCGGTGCGGGATCAGCGACTTGAGCTTGCTGATCCCAGCGGGGCCGGTCCGGGCCGGGTCCGGGAGGGTGGTCGGGGCGGCGGTCGGGTCGGCGGCCCGGTCGGTGTCCTGGGCAGCCGACTGGGTGCCGGTCACACGAACCACACCCCGTCGTACTCGTGCCAGCGGGCCGCGAGCTCGTTGGTGTCCAGGCACTCGACGCCCGGGATGAGGTCCGAGGGCTCGAAGCCGAGGGCGCGCAGATCGGGCTCGTCCACCATGACGGGGATGCCCTCGGCGATCAGGTCGCGCACCGACTGGCGGTAGTTGGGCAGCGTGTCCACCCGTACCGGACCGAACTCCACCACCGGCTTGTAGACGTCCTCGTCCACAGCGACGGTCACCACGGGCCCGCGCAGGGCCAGCGCGGCGGCGCCCAGCTGGGGCTTGAAGTCGAGCAGGCCGTAGATCGCGTCGAAGAACTGGGCTTCGACAGCGCCTCGGTAACCGCGGTCGATCACGCCAAGCACGCGGTAGTCGGACATCAGGCACCCCCGATGTAGATGGTGCGGTCGGCGGACTGGATGGTGGAGACGAAGCGCATCGGCGACCGGTACCTGACCTCGGCGATGTGGTCGACGGCGCCGCGCTCCGCGCTGCACGCGGTGCACGCGATCCAGCCGAACTTGCCGGGGTTGGCGTCCAGCATCCGCCGGATGATGTTCACGCTGGAGGGGTAGAAGCCCTCGGGGTCGCGGGTATTGATCGGCTTGGTGTCGCCGTGCCCGTTCTGCGTGAGCATGTTCGCGTAGCCGCAGGCCCACATCCGGACCGACTTGCCCTGGTCCAGGGTCGCCTGGGCCAGCCGCAGGGCAGAGGTGACGACGTCGCTGGAGTGCGGCGCCGCGGTGACCACGAGCAGCAGGTCCCAGCGCCGCTGGACGATCTTCGCCGCCATCAGTGCCACACCGCCTTGCAGCCCTCGGACATCAGCAGCTCGGCCACCGAGTCCATGCCCACGACCTTGACGTGCGGGGACAACGAGCGGGCCGGAAGGGCGCGCTGCGCGGTCGAGAAGTCGTCCACCCACACCTGGGCGCCGAGCCCGGCGAGCTTCTCGATCTCCGGGGTCGTGTCGTTCACCGCGGCGAACACCCCGTCCTGCACCAGGAACACCGACACCTCGTGGCCCTCACGGGCGAGCACGGAGGCGTCACCGAGGAAACGTCCGGCGTTCGGGCCCGCCCAGTTCCCCTGGCTTTCGATCAACAAGTAACGCGATGGTTTGTCTGCCACCGGCTATCCATCCCCCTCTTCCGTACGGGCCGCCGCGACGTCACGCTCGGCCAGCGCCTTCAGTGTCTGTAGTTGTTTGCGCATCATCAGCAGGTCGCCCAGCGCCAGCGCCTCGCCCAGCGGGCGGCTGAGCCCGGTGCGTGCCGCGGTGTTCAGCCGGACCACGTAGCGGCTGGCGCCGGTCCCGCGCGGGACCACCTGGTAGGTGACGGCCATCAGCCCGAACTTGTGCCGTGCGGCCGGGTGCGTCACCCCGGTCAGATGGTCGTTCTCCGCGAAATCCACCAGGTCGAACACCAGGAAGCGCTGTCCGGTGGCGAGCTGGTCCGCCTCCGGCGTGAGGGTGCGGCTGCTGCGATGCTGCCGGCCGTAGGTGTACTCGGCGGTCTTGAGCTGGCACAGCCAGCGGAACGCGAGCGGCACCGGTGCCGCGACGTCGATGGCGCGGTGGTGACTCTCGTACGGCTGTGGAATGTGCTGGTCACATGGGTAGCTCGCGGCCCGTTCGGCCTCGGTCGCGCCCCAGGACCGGTGGTTCGGCATGGTGTTCCTCACCCGGCGTCGCGGTACCGCAACCGCAGCGTCGCGGTCTTGCCGCGGGCGGTCGCACAGCGGACCTTCACGTCCCTGACGCCCGCGGCGGTCTTGATCTCGCACTCCACGGTGAGTACGTCCCCGGGGAAGACCGGCGAGGCGAAGCGGACCGAGCGGATCTCCGCCAGCCGCGTCGCCACGCCGCCCTGCCGCTCGGCGTGCAGACGCACGGCCTCGTCCACGGCGTCGAGGGTGAAGGCCCCCGGGAGCAGGGGGAATCCGGGGTAGTGCCCGGCGAAGACGGGCGCCGCCGGATCGACGGTGACCTGGATGGCGATGGCGTCCTCGGTGAGGCGCACCACCTCGGCGCCTGGGAGCAGCGTGACCGCGCTCATTCAGCCGGCCAGCTTGCGCATCAGGAGGTTGTACACGTCGGGAAGCCGCTTGATCTCCCCGATTTCCTTCTCGTCGATCTTCACCTCGTAGCGGCGCTCCAGGATGACCGACATCTCCAGCGCGACCAGCGAGTCGACCTGAAGGTCCTCGATGAAACGTGCGTCATCGGTGAGTGACTCGGGCTCGACGTCAACCGCGTCGGCGACCAGTTCCCGGAGTTCGTCAAGCCGCACATCAGCCTGCGTTGGCATCAATTCTTCCTTTCCCAGTGTTCTTGCCTACGGCGCGTACGCACCGCGCTCGCGACAGGTTCGCGGCGTTCGCAGTCGTCCGCAGTGGATACCCCGGCGGTTACCAGGTGGATAACCGCCGGATGGCGAGGGGTGCGCGGCAGACGCACGGCGCATTTCTCCTGCCGTAGGCATCCGTGACGCGTCCCGCGTTTCAAACGCTACGCGAGAGCTTCGCCAAAACCCTGTTTCGCATGGGTGTTGGGAAATGCGGAATCCACGGTATTTCCGAGCACCGCCGTGAGGTGGCCGTCAGCCGACGCGCCGACCACCAGCCACGGACCCGGCTCGCGCAGCATCGCGCCGAGTCCCAGAAGCCCCGACACCGTGCCGAAGCGGGCGTCGGACCCGACCACGGACACCTGATCGACCTGCCTGCCGTCGGCGGCGAGTGCCTTACGCAACGCCTCGTCGGCGGGGGCCGCCGAGGCCGGGCCGCAGAACGCGTACCGCAACACCGCACCAGGAACGCCGGCTTCGGCGCCGGTCCCCGCTTCCCCGCCCGCCACCATCCGTGCGACCCGCCGCGCCGCCGACGCCAGCGCCGACGGCTGCCAGCCGCCGTCGGCGGCGACGGGCACGAACCGGGAGACGCCACCGGCGATGGTCCCCAGCGGCGCGTCGGCGCGCGCGTCCAGTACCAGGGCGGCGGCGCCGCCGAGCGTGCCGCCGCCCACCGGTGCTTCCTCGGTCGCCGTGGCCAGCACCCGGTCGGCCCGGCCCGCGCCGAGCCCGGACGCCGCGAACAGCACGGCCTCGAGACCGGCGACCACCGGGTTGGTCAGGGTCACCGAGAAGGCGCGGCAGCGCAGCGAGATCGCGAGCTGGCTGGCGGGCATGTTGACCGAGAAGCCGGGGAGTTCGGCCGGGCTGAGTCCGCTCGGGCCCTCCTCGCGGGCGATCCGGTCGAGCCGGTGGTGCAGCGCGCTGATGCCGTGGTGCGTGCCGGTGGTGACCGCGACCCGGTCGGCGTCATGGCCGTCGGCGGGCGCGTCGCCGTGCCGTGTGCCCAGGGCCTCGTTGGCCGCCGCCAGCAGGTAGCGGGTCGCGGGGGTGAAGTACTTCCAGCCCCGCTTGCCGAGGAAGGGCACCGGGTCGAACCAGTCACCGGCTCCCCCGGCCTGCCCGGCCCCGGCCCCGGCCCCGGCCCCGGCCTCGGTGTCGGTGTCGGCGGCTGAGGCGTCGGTGTCGGCGGCGGCTGAGGCGTCGGCGTAGAGGTCGTCCGGCGAGCGCACCCCCGGGGCCACCAGCCCCAGGCCGGTGATGAAGACGTTCACGAGGCGGCTCCCAGCACGAGCGCGGCGTTGTTTCCACCGAAGCCGGTAGCGCTGACCAGCACACGTGGCCGGGTCAGCGGGGCAGGACCGGCCACGGGCACGGTCAGTGGGCAGTCGGGGTCGAGCGTCGTGACGTGCGCGTTGGGCGGCACGGTCCGGTGGCGCAGGATCAGCGCGGCGGCCACACAGCCGAACACCCCGGCGGCGCCCGCCGTATGCCCGATGACGGCCTTGATGCCGTACGCGGGTACCTCGCCCACCGCGTCCCCCAGCGCGGCCGCGATGACCTCGCTCTCCGCCACGTCGTTCACGGCGATGCCCGCACGGTGCAGGACGGCGGCGCCGGGAAGCCCGCCCGCCCCCGCGAGCGCGGCGCCCACCGCGCGGCTCAGCTGCTCGCCGCCGGGCTCGGGAGCGGTGGGGTGGTAGCCGTCGCAGCTCCACCCGACGCTCTCCAGCGCCGCGTACGCGGTCGCGCCGCGCCGCTGTGCGTGCTCCGCCGACTCCAGCACCACGGCGGCGGCGCCGTCACCGGTCACCATGCCCTGGCGGTCGGCGTCGAAGGGCCTGCACAGCTCCTTGTCGAGCAGCCCGAACCGGTCGAGAGAGGCGAGCGCCACCCGCGAGTAGCCGTCCGTGCCGCAGGCGATGACGACGTCGGCCTGCCCGCTGGTGATCAGCTCGGCCGCCCAGCTCACCGCGTAGACCCCGGCGGAACACGCCGTGCTCAGGCTCTGGTTGGGGCCGCCGAGGCCGTACGTCCCGGCCACGGCGGCCGACACCCGGTAGACCCGGTCGGTCCGGTCGCGCTCATCCGCCCGGCCCTCCTCGGCCAGGTCGATGTCGCCCAGCGTGGTCCCGACGGTCAGGCCCGCTTCGGCCAGCACCTCCGGTGTCAGCCCCGCGTCGGCGACGGCCTCCCCCACGGCGGTGCACGCCATGCGGCTGGCCCGGCCGGGGAAACGCCCGTCCGCGTCGGTCTCCAGCCGCTCGGCGTGCGCGACGTGGTAGACGTTCGGCGACGCCGCGAGCCCGCAGTCGGCGGGCGCCGGTACGGGACGCTGCTCGGCGCGCAGCAGCCCGCCCCACAACCGCTCCACCGTGTCACCCAGGCAACTCACGGCCCCAAGGCCGGTGATCACCACCTGGCTCATCCGTCCGTCCCCCGCCGTCCGTCCACCACTGTTCCCCTCATCCGGACGCACTCGGACTCACCCGGCCTCACCTGGACGCCTCCCTGCCGGGCGGCCGGCTCGTGCTCACGCCAGTCGCCAGGACCGCCTGCACGCCCGCCGCCCGGACCGCCCTCATGCCCCGCCCGCTCACCGGCCGGCGCGCCGCCGCGTCCGCTCACAGCGGCAGGTCGCCGCGCAGCACGGTCCCCGAGGGGCCCGCGGCGGCCTTCACCCGCAGCAGCCGCTCACTGTCGTCGTAGACCATGCGCAGCTCCATCGCGCGGAAGGCGTCCAGTTGCGACCGCCCCGCCACTCCCCGCAGGTTCGGCAGCCGCCAGTACGGGGCGGCCGCCGACCGCAGCCAGGAGGTGAGCGGCCCGATGACCGTCTGCTCGCGCAGATAGACATTGCGCGGGTGCTCGATCTGGTTGGCGGTGGCGTACTCCGCCGGGAAGCGGCACCGGTAGTACGGCTCCGCGTTGTTCCAGGTGCCCTGCATCAGCCGGTTGCAGCGGGCGCAGCGGACCATGCCCCGCAGGGCGTACTGGCGGTCCGCCGCCGGGCCCGCCGTGTGCTCCGGTTTTGCCCTGCGGGCGTCGAAACGCCCCCTGACCTGCTCGAAGACCTCGGTAGGCAGCACTGGCCCACACACGGCTGCCCCGTTGTCGCAGCCGTTCGCCGACGGCTGACCGGCATAGCGAGGGTTCACGAGGATCGCCCGCACCGCGCTCTTGGACCAGGCGGCCGTGCCGTGACCGGTGCGCGGGCCGTGCGAGCCGGGGCTCGGCACCTCATCCGCCGTCAGGCCCTCGGCGATGAGCTGGAGTCCGCGGTCGGCCAGGTACTCGTTGAAGATCCGCCGTACGACAGGGGCGGTCGCCTCGTCGGGGACCAGCCGCAGCCCCGTCCCCTCAGGACCCGCGACCGCGCGGTAACCGTACGGCGGCCGCCCCCAGATGCGCGTCTTATGATGCCCCGGCTGCCGACCGCTCTGCTGTCCGGCCTGCTGGCCCGCCTTGTACCGCGTGTCGGCACGGCCTGCGACGGCGCCCACGGTGGGGCGCTGCGGTGGTTTTCGGTCATGGGTTGGCGACGACATATGCATGAAAATCCCCCGTCGATCATGTGTGCCGTACGGACCGAACGACGCATCAGCGCCCCCGCCGGGCGCGACTCGGTTCGGTACCGCCCCATCGCAGGCCGCGTCATCGCGGCAGGTTCGGGCGGATTCGGCAGCTCGCTGTGCGACCCCGGTGAGCAGCCCCAGAGGGGTCTGAGCCCGTCGGCTATCGACCACCGAGGTGACTTCAAGCTAGGTCGGTTACCGAGGGCAACACAATCTGGAGTCCACAACATGCCATTCCGGAAAGACGGTTGCGCTTACGCGTCGATAAGCGGTGGCACCTTGTTGTCTAAGGGCTCCCTCTATGGAGCAGGACGCACCGCAAAAACCCGCGAGTAACCTTTTCACGAACGATACAGGCTGCCCCATAACGCTGGCACAACCTGCCCCACAAGTGAGGGGCAATCCGTTCCACAGAGAACAATGGGCGTAGACCAGAGGGCTGGAGCGGTCCTTGCCTCCAACCCTCGGACACCGCGGGGAAGCGGGGTTAAAGCAGCCCCATCCGCAGCGCGAAAACTCCCGCCTGGAAACGCGAAGTAGCACCGAGCGCCCGCATGATCTCCGCCACACGGCGCCTGTACGTGCGGACCGATACCGCCAATTCACGCGCTGCGGCCTCATCGGTGTATCCGTCATACAGAAAGCGCAGTATCTCGGCTACCGGGCCGTCCCGCAGGCTCTCGCCGATCTGCTGGTAATCGGTAAGCGGGATGGCCCGGCGCCAGTTGCCCATAAACATGCCCTGGAGCGTCTTGACGACCACGGGCGCCCTGACCATCGACGCCTGGCTGTCCCCCGCGTCGGGATCGGACCGCACCAGCGCGACCTGGCTGTCGATGATCACGACGCCACGCTGCTTCTCGCTCGTCAGTCTGACCTGCACCCCGCCGCCGTCAGGCGCCGACCGCTGGAGCGCGCCGAGCCCGTGCCGCGTGGCCACATCGGGAGAGCAGATCAGCCGTACCCGCACCGCGCTGCTCCACCGGCCGGCCAGCCCCTCAAGCGCCCGCCTCAGCACCGCGAGCGCCGACGGGTTCGTCGGAACGAGGACGGAGACGGTGTGCTTGGCCTGGCCGAGCAGCCGGTCCAGCGCGTGGACGGCGGTGTCACTGTCCTCGGTCGTCACCAGCAGCGACTGGTCAAGAGTCCTGACCTGGTGGCGCGTGACGACGCCCTCGATGAGCGACCGCATGTGCCGCAAAGCGTCCTCGACGTCCTCGGCAATGCCGGTGTTCGCCGTCGGTACCTCGTGCAGCGATCGTCGGCCGGGTGGGTCAGGGACCGCAGCGATGGCGCCAGAACTCGACATATTCACCCCGTTGAACAGCTGTGAACACTCACCCACTGAGCGACAGCACTCGGCTACAGGTGGGCCCCAGGGTAAATTAATAATCAATACTTGCCATCACAACCGCAATGTCGCGATGCCCCCGTGGCCGCCACACAATAGGCCGTCAACTTACCTGGTGAATATTTGTCACGTCAACATAACCAATCTCCTGCAACATTCAACTTGACCGGCGTGAATGGCCACCTCCGGAGCCCCACTAGCCGACCGTGCTGATCCCCCTACCGGCCCGTTGAGAAGTGGGCGGCAACCATTGGGCCATTGTCCGTGCCGAAATATGGGCCACTCGGCGGAACACCGGAGACCGCCTTCCGTTTCGACCCGGGCGAGGCAGCGGGGCTCTACCACCGACGGGGCCCCGCCCACCACGCGTGACCATGGCCCTCGCCCGCGCCGCCGCCAGGCGGGCCCGGACGGTCCCGTATCCCCGCCGCCCGTTCCGTGTCCCCGTCCACCACGCGTCACTGGGTGCTCAACAACCCCGGCCGCCCCGCACTCCGGTCCGCATCGCGCTCCCGGCGCCCCGTCTTCCGGCCGCCGACTACTCGGCGGAAAACCGCCTTACGCGGACCCCGCTCACGGCGCCCGCCCTCATGGTTCCACTGCCGACCCGCTCCGGGTGTTTCCCCCACGCGAAGGCGCTGTCACGATATTGGTCTTCACGTAGCTCATCTGCGGCATTGCCGACAGTTCCGCGGCAGCCCGGATGGCGGCCTGGTACGACTAAGGCCCACAAACGCGTGACACGGGTGGGGAGGAATGCGTGACAGAGGTGTTCCTACGACGGCTGACCAGGTGGCAGGCCGAGCAGCAGCGCGAGGCCATCGCCGACCTCTACGTCATGTCGTACCGGGACGGGCCCGGCGAGGGTGGCCGGCAAGACCGCCAGGACTTTCTCAGCCGGTTCGCCGACCACGTCGGCGAACCGGGCTTCGACATGATGATCGCCAGTGCGCCCACCCTCGTCGGCTGCGCCTACGGCTTCCCGGCCGACCGCGCCCGCGCATGGCGCCATGGCTTCCGCGACGGCATCCCGCCGGACATCGACGAGCTCACCTTCTCCAGTCCGGTCTTCACGGTCACGGAAACGATGGTGCTGCCCAGCCGCCGCCGCGACCACATCGCGACCCGCCTCCTCGAACAACTCCTCGCGCGCGCCACAGGACCACTCGCCACCGTCGTCCTGGACGCGGCGAACCTCCCGGCGGCGAAGGCGTTCGAGGCATGGGGCTGGACCATGACGGGCGAGCTGCTCCCCTCCCCCACCGACCCGGCCGACACGTCCCGTACGGCCTGGAGCAAGCGGCTGAAACCGTGAGGACCACCGTCGCGGTCGCGGCGAACCTCAGCGCCGCAGCGCGTCCCGCACCCGGCGGGCCTCCACGACGGGATCGCCGTGCGGGCGCGTGGCGTAGGCGTCACGCCGCTTGTTCCACGCGTTCTCGACGGCGAACCAGTCGATGGCGGTGGGCGTCTTTCCCGACTTCAGCGCCCGCTGCAGACTGCTGAGGTACCTGCCCCAGCGCTTCGCGTAGAAGCGGGAGACCAGACCGGCCCACTCCCGGTTGGCGTAGTCGTGCAGCCTCCCGGTCTCGCTGCTGTCGCGGTGGCCCCAGGTGGTGAGGAGGGAGCGGGCGTCGAACTCGTAGGCCGCCCGCTCGGCAGCGCTCGTACCCCACGATCTGGCGGACTTCAGCCAGGGCCCGAGCAGGAACCGGCTGTCGGTGCTGAGCAACCGGTCCAGCCGCCGCAGATCGCGCCTCCACGTGGCCGACAGCTCGCGGAACCGTGCCAGGTCCTTGTTCTTGTACGCGGCGTTGAGCCGCGGCAGCAGCGTACGGCTGCGGTTGGTCAGCGCCTGCCGTGCCACATCCACCAGGTCGAACCGGTAGGCGTCGCTGCGCCGCAGCCTCGGAGCGACCCTGAGGAGCTCGCCGAGCGCCCGCTGGACAGTCCTGGCGTCGTAGCGCATTCCGCGCGGGCTGAAACTCGCGGCCGAGGTGGCGGTGAGGCTGGGGCGCGCGGTGAACAGGCTGTCCTGCGGCTCGCTCCATCTCCCGGCGGACATGCTGTACGGGCCCGTCCGCAGCAGCTCCCACGCCTTGGCGGCGTGCGGGTCGGCCTTGCCGTAGCGCCGGGCCGCGTAGCCGGCGAACCAGGCCCAGTGGTTGACGGGTCCGGCGCGCCAGGCCAGCTCGGTGAACAGCTCGTACGCGGCGGGATTGCCACCGGTGCCTTCCGGCATGTAGGCGATGCCCTTCAGCGCGCTGCCCGGCTTGCGCCGCCACTGGTCGAACCGGGTGGCCCAGACGGCGGTATTGGCGCCCATGCTGGTGTGCCCGCCGAAATTGGGGATGGTGCCGAACGCGTACGGCGTGCCGCGCCAGGTGGCCTCGCGGTCCAGGCCGTTGTAGCGGTCGGACAGCCCGTCCACGATGAACAGCTTCCTCTTGTCCACCGCTGTGATGATCTCGGGGGAAGGGTTCTTCTGCCAGCCGAGCAGCACCCACGTAGCCCCTGGGCGGGCGGCCTGCAGCGCCTTCATCACGGCCTTGGCCGCGTCCCCGACGGGTACGTCCCCCGCGCTGCCGCCCTCGTGCAGCAGATCCATCTTGTACCGGGACGACGTGCCGACCAGCTTGCGCTGCTGGTGGTAGAACTCCTCGGCGACCTTGCCGAACATCCTGTTGCGCGGGTCGAGCCAGTCCGGCCGGGGGAAACCGGCCCATCTGCCCTGCGGGATGACCCGTGCCCCCGGGTTCCTGGCGACGAACTCCGGGGGAACCGTGCCGTAGTAGCCGGGGAGCACCGAGGTCATGCCCAGCTCGCGCAGCCGGTCGGTGATCTTGCGGCCGAGCGCGGCGCGCCGCTTGATCAGCCGCTCGGTGACCGGTCCGCCGAACGAGGACATGTTCTGCATCAGCCACCAGGGCTGGTGCGCGGCGCCGGGAATCCACGCCGCGAGTTCGTCCTTGCCGTAGCCGAACTGCCGGAACGTCTCGTAGTACGCGGCGTCCGCGCCCATCTGGACGGAGACCTCATTGACGCCGTGCAGCGCGAGCATGTCGATCTGCTTCTCGAACGACGCCCAGTTCCGGTAGGGCCCGGAGTAACCGTCGTCGGTGTCGTTGAGGGCGAACCGGTGTCGCACGGAAGCGGACCGCTTGGTGGCGCGCTTGGGTGCGGGCAGCGTGGCCGGGAGCTTGGAAGTGCTCGTGCCCGGCCAGTTGAGGTCCACCTTGGCCATGTGCTTCAGATACCAGTTGGCGCCGCTGAGCAGGACGGCAGGGCTGGTGCCCCTGACACGGATGCGTCCTGCGGTACCGGAGATGGTGAAGTAGTCCCCCGAAGCGGGCCTCGCCACCGGTTCCAGGGTGAACTGCCGGGCATGGCGTGGCAGCAGCCTGGCCAGCGCCGCCTTGGCCGGCTGAGGCGTGAAGGCGGCCCGGCCCGCCGACCGGACCACCGAGGAGGAGCTGGCTGACGTGGCCGAGGCAGGGGCGGGGGCCGCCAGCAGGGTGGCCAGCACACCGAGAGCGGCGAGGGCGCTGGTCCCACCGAGGGCAGCCCAGGAGTGAACACTTCTCACGAGGGGTGCTATGTCCGGTAGTCAGGCGTTCGTAACGGGCTGGTCAGACAGGCAGGACAGGTCCGTTAGAGGTGGCGGCCGCACAAAATCGATGGCCGCGCCGCCGGACCGGGCCCCACGCTTGACTCGCATGGAGCAACCGAAGTCCGCGATCCGCGCCCACCATACGGCGGAAACGGTCACCGCATGTCAGGCGTACAACCCGGCCATCGGCCTCGCGGCGGCCCGTACCGGCCGCTTTCCGGCCGCCTGGAAGCGGACCTCACGACGTGGACCAAGCCGTCGTTCCCACCGGCAGGCCCCCGCCACAGAGAGCGGGGCCGGGAGCTGGGGGCAGCCGCCCCTCAGCCGACCGGGGGCTGCGGCTGACCGGCGCGGCCCCCTCCCCCACCCATCCGGACAGCCCCTCTCCGAGTGCCGCGTCACGGCGTTGCGCATAGCGTGGACGGGCACGGCCAGCCCATACCCACGACACCCACGACACCCACGACGACGACCACAACCACGGCCACGGCACGGTCGCGGCCACGACGATGACCCGCCGCCGCACCCGGCACGCCGGCGGTGCCGTGACCGGCGCCCGCCGATCGCCCCTTCCCGCGCGCCGGGCCCCCGGCGCCCGGCCGGGGCCGACACGCCCGCCGGGCGGGCACGGGCGGCTTGGATCGGGCCCCGGCCGGGCAGGAGACGGTGGCGAACGCGAGCGGGGCACCGGACGGGATGGGTTCGTATGCGAGGCGAAGACGGCGGAACCATCAACGAGGACATGGGCTCCCCGCTCGGCGAGCCCGCTGGGGTGATCCTGGACGCCCGGGGGCACGTGCTGGCCTGGACGGCGGAAGCGGAGTCGCTGACGGGTCTCCGAGCGGAGGACATCTGCGGCCGATCGGCCCGCGAGCTGCTGGCCGACCCCGCCAACTGGGAACAGGTACTCGCCCAGCGGGCGAGCGGCACGCTACGGCCATCGACCGGCACAGGAAGCCCAGCGGCCGCGGACCATCCAGCGCCAGCACCGGCCGGCGGACCGGAGGACACAAAGAAGAACGACGCCGACCCACCTGGCAGCTCACAAGGACCACAGGAAACACGAGGACCACAGGAAACACGAGGTTCACGGGACACACAAGGCCCGGCGAAAACGCCCGGCTCACTGAGCTGGCTTTCCGCACAGACCTCGTGGGAGGGGCGGGCCGTGCTCCGCCACCAGGACGGCCACGAGCTGGAGGTGGCGTTCCGGGTCCAGCCGCTGGACGACGACCGGCGGCACGATCCACGCTCGCCCCACTATCTGCTGCTCAGCTGCCCATCCACCGCCATCGACCGGTGGAGCCAGGACATCGCGTTCGCGTACGAACTCTTCTTCCAGGACCGCGTCGGGCTCGTCCTCTTCGACCCGGACCTGCGTCTGCTGCGCAGCAACATGCACATCCTCTCCTACACCGGCATCCCGGCCGAGCTGAGCGGCGTCCGGCTAGGGGACTTCCTTGAGGCAGAGGACGCCCAGGTGATCGAGGAGCGGCTGGCGGAGGCGCTGCGCACCGGCGAACCGCAGCTGGGCCTGGAGCTGTGGGTGCGGACCCTGGACGACCCCAGGGGCGGGCGGTACATGTCGATCTCGGCATACCGCCTGCAAGCCCCGCACAACGGCCGCCTCATGGGAGTCGCCGTGTTCTTCAGCGACATCACCGAACACCATCGCGCCCGGGAACGGCTCGACCTGCTGCACCGGGCCACGGCCGTCCTCGGGCAGTCGCTCTCCATCGGCCGGGCCAGCGACGACCTGGCGGGCGTACTCGTCCCCACGATGGCGGACATCGGGGCCGTCGACCTGGCCGAGCCGGTGCTCATCGGCGAGGTGCCCGCCCACGACGGGCAGCACTTCTTCGAGCTGCGCCGGATGGCCGTGGCAGGCACGCACGACCAACCGCTCCCGACCGGCCCGATGCCCTTCGGCAAAGCGGCCGGACAACGAGAGCCCGCCGGATGGGCGCGCTCGCCCGACACCGCGGAGCGCCCCGACCACCCCACTGGCGCTGACCGGTCCGCCGAGCCCGACTGGTTCGACCCCGCGGCCAACGCACCCGACTGGCCCACCAACCCGCCCGACGCCACCGCGTACCCCGACGATCGCCCCCTCGACCGCGCCAGCCCGCAGCGAGGCAGCATCATCGCCAGCCTCCACTCCGCACCCCCCACCCCCAAGTCCCCGCCCACCAGCACACCGAACGCACGGGACACATCCCACGCGTCCGAAGCCGAGGAGGCGCTGGGGTGGGCGCGGGCGGTCCCGGGCGCGCACTCGGTCATCAGCGCACCGCTGCACGCGCGCGGCATCCTGCTGGGCCGGGTCACTCTGTGGCGTACGGGGAAGCGCGCCCCGTTCGACAAGGGCGACCTGTCGTTGCTTGAGGAAGTCGCCGCCCGCGCCGGACTGGCCGTGGACAACGCGCGCTGCTACACGCGCGAACGCCGCGCGGCGGTCGGCCTCCAGCGCAGCCTGCTGCCCCCCTCGGTCGCGGACGTCGTCGCCGCGGAAACCGCCAGCGTCTATCTGCCCACGGACGTCACGCGCGGCGTGGGCGGCGACTGGTTCGACGTCATCCCGCTGTCATCGGCGCGGGTCGCCTTCGTCGTGGGCGATGTCGTCGGCCACGGGCTCCAGGCCACGGCGACCATGGGGCGGCTGCGCACGGCCGTACGGACCCTCGCCGATCTCGACGTCGACCCTCAGGAGCTGCTGACCCACCTCGACGACCTGGTGCTCCAGCTCACCGTGGAAGCCGACAGCAACCGGCCTGGTGCGGGTGAGGAGGGCGGGACGCAGAACACGCGCGAGTCGATCGGCGCGTCCTGTCTGTACGTCACGTACAACCCGGTCACACGCCACTGCGTGATGGCCAGTGCCGGTCACCCGCCGCCCGTGCTGATCAGGGCCGATGGCACCGCCGAGTACGTCCGTGTCGCCCCCGGCCCGCCGCTGGGCGTGAGCAGCCTGCCGTTCGAGCTGACGGACATCGACCTCCCGGAGGGCAGCGTCCTGGCGCTGTACACCGATGGCCTGGTGGAAGGAGGAGGCGACATCGGGGCCGGCATGACCGAACTCCGCGACCGCCTCCTGGAAGCCGACACCCTCAACCGCCCGCTGACCGACCTGCCGCGCGAGATCGTGGACGGACTGACCCCTCGCCGCATGCCGGACGACGTCACCCTGCTGCTGGCCCGTACGCGCGTCATCCCCACCAAGGACACCGCCTCCTGGGTCCTGGGCACCGACCCCTCGGGCGTCTCCCGGGCCCGCGACCTGGTGGCGCACCAGCTCGCCGACTGGGGCCTGGACGAACTGGCCTTCACCACGGAACTGGTGGTCAGCGAACTGGTCACGAACGCCATCCGCTACGCGGGCGGCCCCGTCGAAGTCAGACTCATCCAGGCGGGCACCCTGATCTGCGAGGTCTCCGACCCCAGCGGCACCCAGCCCCGCATGCGCCGGGCCCGCGCCACCGACGAAGGCGGCCGCGGCCTCTACCTGGTGGCGCAACTCACCAGCCGCTGGGGCAGCCGCTACACCCAGCGCGGCAAAACCATCTGGACGGAACAGCCACTGCCGGACTGACGCCGACCGACACGCACCTCCCCATGACGAGCCCGCCGTGATCATGCCGGACGGTGCCGCCGATCGATCAGCCGATCAGCCGGTGCCAGTTCCCGTTTTCCGCTTCAGAACGCGCTGACGGCCGTCCGCGCTGGACCAGCTCGTACTCGACTTCGCCGTGCTCGGTGCCCGGGAGCGGGTCGTCGAAGTGCACATGGAAGGTCCGCACATAGGTCAGGCCGGCCTTCTCCATCACTCGGCGGGAGGCCGTGTTGACCGCCATGGTCTGGGCCCATACCCGCCGCACACCGAGCTCGGTGAACGCCTCGCGGATCAGCGCGCGTGACCCCTCGGTGGCGTGTCCCCGGCCCCATACCGATGCCTTCAGGCGGTAACCGAGTTCCACTTCCTCGACGCTGCCGTCCTCCGGCGGCTGGAGAGCGAGCCAGCCCACGAACTCACCGGTGGATCGTTCAACGGCGGCCCACCGGCCCGCCCGGCTGCGCCGGTAGTCAGCCAGGATCTTGGGAAGGACCTCGTCCTCGATCTCAGCGCGCGGCGTGGGCTCGCCGGTGAGGAAACGCATGACCTGGGGATCACTGTCCAGCTCCACCAAGTCGTCCACATCGGCCTCGGTGAACCGACGCAGCACCAGCCGATCCGTCTCCAGGAAGACCTGCACAGTGGGGCCTCTCTCAAGGGGGCGTGACCAACCGCCATCCTGTCCGGCACCGACCCCGGCCGTCCAAGGCTTATTCGACCTCCGCGAACACACTGCCGCGCACGCCGACCGGGCTGTCATCAGAGCCGCCCCCGACGACTCCCCTGCGCCTGATGTGCCAGAAGGGGCTGCTGCCGCCCGACGCCCCGGCACGCGCCCCCGCCGCACAAGCTCCGCACTTATGCACTCCCCGTGTACACCCAGCGGACGCGGCAGAACGAACCGGGAATCCTTCGGCGGCCGCCGTGCAGCCCAAAAAGCAAAAGCCCCAGGTCACGGCGAGTGAGTCCTGAGGCTTCTACCGAGCCGCCTTCGGGATTCGAACCCGAGACCTACGCATTACGAGTGCGTTGCTCTGGCCAACTGAGCTAAGGCGGCAGGCTGCGCTTGCCAGACCGGCGGCGACAGCGGGGCCAAGTCTACACAGTTTCCGGGGGTGCTCCGTACGAGGCCGTGGTGGGGGCTTCTGTGCAGGTCAGGAGCACTTCTTGGCGGGGGCGGGGGGCTTGCCTTTGAGGAGGTAGGTGTTGATCGCACGGTCCACGCAGTCGCTGCCTCGACCGTACGCCGTGTGGCCGTCGCCCTCGTAGGTGAGGAGGCGGCCCGAGGACAGCTGGCGGGCGAGGGACTGGGACCAGGCGTACGGGGTGGCCGGGTCGCGGGTGGTGCCTACGACGAGGATCGGGCCCGCGCCCTCGGCTTCGATGCGGTGGGGCTCGCCCGTGGCCGGGACGGGCCAGCTTCCGCAGTTCAGGGCCGCCCACGCCAGGCCGTCGCCGAAGAGGGGGGACGCCTTCCTGAAGGTGGGGAGGGAGCGCCGTACGTCGGCCGCGTCGTGGAAGGCGGGGGGCAGGTCGAGGCAGTTCACGGCCTGGTTCGCCGCCATCAGGTTGCTGTATTTCCCGTCGTCACCGCGCTCGTAGTACGCGTCGGCGAGCTCGAGCAGCTCCGTACCGTCACCGTCGACGGCGGCCGCGAGCGCCGAGCGGAGGATGGACCACGCGCTCTCGTCGTACATCGCGGAGATCACTGCCGTGGTGGCGAGCGATTCGGTCAGCGCGCGCCGTTCCTTGGTGCGCAGGGGCTTGGCGTCGATGCGGCGGAACAGGTCGCGCAGGTTGTCGGCGGCCCGGGCCGGGCCCCCGGTGCCGAGGGGGCAGGTCTGGCGCCGCACGCAGTCCTTCGCGAACGCGGTGAACGCGGTCTCGAAGCCGCCGGTCTGGTCGAGGCTCATGCGCTCGGCGCCCATCGACGGGTCCATGGCGCCGTCGAGCACCAGGCGGCCCGCGCGGCTCGGAAACAGCCCCGCGTACGTAGCGCCCAGGAACGTTCCGTACGACGCCCCGACGAACGACAGCTTCTCGTCACCGAGCGCCGCCCGCAGTACGTCCATGTCGCGCGCCGCCTCGACGGTCGACACGTGCCCGAGCAGCTTCCCGGAACGTCGCTCACAGCCGCGCGCGAGCTTCCTGTGCGAGCTCACGAGCAGGTCCACCTCAGCCTGACTGTCCGGGGTCTGATCCGTCTGGACATGGGCGTCCATCTCGCGCCCTGACAGGCAGGACACCGGCTCGCTGCGGGCCACTCCGCGGGGGTCGACCGCCACCATGTCGTACCGCGCCCGCACGAGGGACGGGTAGCCGACGCCCGCGTACGTCTGCAGGTATCCGACCGCGGAGCCGCCCGGGCCACCAGGGTTCACCAGGAGTGAGCCCAGTCGCCTGGTGTTGTCGGTGGCCTTCTTACGGGAGACGGTGAGCTTCAGGTCCTCGCTGGCGGTCGGCTTCGCGTAGTCGAGGGGCGCCAGCATGGTGGCGCACTCGAAGCCCTTCGGCCCGCAGCCGTGCCAGCGCAATGTCTGCCCGTAGTAGCGCTCCAGCTCGGCCGGGATGGCCTTCGGCGAGGGGTGCAGGGGCCTGGCTCTCCTGTCCACGCCGTCGTGTGCGGCAGCGGGGGCGTTCGCCGTGCCGGTGTTTGACCGCTGTGATTCCGCTGAGGCTCCCGTGGTGGAGAAGGGGTGGCTCGCTGAACAGCCGGAGATCAGGAGCACGGCAGCCACGACCACGGCGCCCGAGGCCCGGAGCAGGCGGCTGGTGGGCAGGTCCATCTGTCGACCCCTCAGTTGAACGCGTCAGTCCGACGCGTCGGTCCCGCACGTCGGAACCCGGAGGGTACCGGCAGCTACACGGGTCAACGCCAGTCGTCAACCTCGTTTGGGTGAGCGCCCGGGGAGCGCCCGGTGCGACCTCGGGGAGGGCTCGGGGAGGGCCCGGCGCGCGTGCCCGGTGCGTGGCTGGCGCGTGCGGGCAGAGGGTGGGGAGCGGGCAGGTGGCCGTCAGCCCGCTCGCAAAGCCATGGTCATCGCTTCCACGGCCAGCAACGGGGCCACGTTGCGGTCCAGTGCCGTGCGGCAGGCGGAGATCGCCTCTATGCGCCGCAAGGTCCCCTCGGGTCTGGAGTTCGCCGCGACGCGCTCCAGCGCCTCTCGCTGCTCGACGTTGGCTATGGCCACCTGGGAACCGAACTGCAAGGCCAGGACATCGCGGTAGAAGCCTGTCAGGTCGGTGAGCGCCAGGTCGAGGGTGTCGCGCTGGGTACGGGTCGAGCGGCGTTTCTGGCGGTCCTGGAGGTCCTTCATGGCTCCGGCCGTGCCGCGCGGCAGCCTGCTGCCCGTGCCCGACGCGCCCAGCGCCGCGCGCATCTCCTCGGTCTCTTTGCCGTCGACCTCGTCCGCCAGCTGCTTCGCGTCCTCAGTCGCGGCGTCCACCAGTTCCTGCGCGGCCTTGAGGCAGCCACCGATATCGTCCACCCGCATCGGCAGCGCCAGCACCGCGGCACGCCGGGCGCGTGCGCGGTCGTCGGTGGCGAGCCGGCGGGCCCGGCCGATGTGCCCCTGCGTGGCTCGGGCGACGGAGGCGGCGGTCGCGGGGTCGATGCCGTCGCGTCGTACGAGAACGTCGGCCACGGCGTCCACCGGCGGAGTGCGGAGGATGAGGTGGCGGCAGCGGGAACGGATCGTCGGCAGGACGTCTTCCAAGGATGGCGCGCACAGCAACCACACCGTGCGGGGCGCGGGCTCCTCGATGGCCTTCAGCAGGACGTTGCCCGCGCCCTCGGTCAGCCGGTCGGCGTTCTCCAGAACGAGCACCTGCCAGCGGCCGCCCGCCGGGGACAGCTGCGCGCGGCGCACCAGGTCCCGGGTCTCCTTCACGCCGATGCTGAGTCCGTCCGTACGCACCACTTCGACATCGGCGTGCGTGCCGACGAGAGACGTATGGCACCCGTCGCAGAAACCGCAACCGGGAATGCCACCCAGCGCCCGGTCCGGACTGACGCACTGCAACGCTGAGGCGAAGGCACGAGCCGCCGTGGAACGCCCGGAACCAGGCGGCCCGGTGAACAGCCAGGCGTGGGTCATCTTCGAGCCCGCCGTCCGGCGAGCGCCCCACCTCCTGGCCTCGGTCCCGGCCCCGGCGCCGGTCCCCGCCTCAGCCTCGGCCGCTGCCGGGACGTCGGCCGGAGCGCCGACTGCGGCATCGGCTGGGGCAACGGCCGAAGGAGCGGCGGTGGACGCTCGTGCGCCAGCACCCCGCGAGGTCCGCTGAGACGCGGCGGTGACCAGGGTGTCCGCGTCGCGCGCCGCAGCCGCCAGCTGCTCCGCCACCCGGTCCTGACCGACCAGGTCGTCCCACACCGCCATGCTGTGCCTCCGCGCCTTCCCTGTCTGTCTCGCCCGGTCCCGTCCGGTCCGCCCGGTTCTGCCGCTCGTCCCGTCCCGTCGCGTCCTGCTGCTGCCGTGCCGTGCTTGCGCTTCGTGACGCGGACCGCCGCGAGCCGCGCCACATCCCCATGGAGTCCGCCGTGTACGGGGCATCCGCCAGCTGGGCATCCGCGTCCGTGTCCCGGCTACGGCGGCACATCCCCACACCGCATCATTGTGCGGCACGGCTCTGACAATCGGGACAAGCCGACGGTCCGGGTCTCGACAGCAGCCACGAGACGCCCACCAGACACCCACGAGACGCCCACGAGACGCCCACGGGAAACCTCCCCGACCTGGCGATCCGCTGGCCGCCTCAGCGGCCCTGGCCGCCCCGGCCGTCGTGCCCGCCGCGTCCGTCGTAGTCGCCGCCGCGTCCGCCGGGGTCACCGTGCGAGCCATAGCCACCGTGGTGATCGTGCTGGCTGTGCCGGCCGTGGTCGCCTTGGCCACCTTGGCCACCTTGGTGGCCCAGGTCGGTCTCGTGCGGGCCGAGCAGTTCGTCCGCGAGCGTGGGGAGATCGTCCAGCGGTGTCTCCTCAGCCCACTCGGGGCGCCGCCGCTTACGGTCGCGGCGCGACGCTTCCGCCTGGCCCGCGCCACCGCCATGCCCCTCCCCGTAGCCCTGCGCCTGCCCCGTGGGCGGGGGCTGGGACGGGTCGTGCGGCTGGGACGGGTCGTACTGCGGAAGCTCACGCGTACGTTCGTTGGGCGACTCAGGAGCGGCCTGCCGCTCCTCGTCATCCTCCGGCCGGAACAGCCACGGCGGAACACGGTCCGCCGGATCGCCGGGGCGCTCGGCCGGTGGCCGGTTTCCCCCGGGCTGCACAGAGGGCAGCACGGCCGTCTCGTCCATCGCACCGCCCGAAGGCGCCGCGGACGCGGGCGGGGCAGGCGGGACGGGTGGGGCGGGCGGCGCGGGAGGCGTCGGCGGCGGTGACTGCGGCAGGACCGCGGTCTCTTCCGGGTCCTCCGGGTCCTGCGGCGCCGACGGGCTGTCCTGGCGTACGCGCGGGAGCACTGCCGTCTCGTCGGAGGACGCCGTTCCGCCTCCCCGGGGGACGCGCGGGTCCACCCGGGGCGTCTGAACCGTCTCCGTCGTGTCCGCCGCGTGCCTCGTGGCCGCTGCGTTCGCCGCGTCCGCCGTATCCGCCTCGTCGGCCGGTGCGGGCCTCCGAGGAGTGGCGGTCTTGGCCGACGCCGCGGGCTTGGCCGACGCCGCGGGCTTGGCCGTGGTCGTGACCGTCGGCGTCTCCACGGTCGGGGCCTCGTCGGCCGGGTCGCGCGTCGGAACGGCGCCCTCGCCATGCCCCGCAGTGCCCTCCGCACGACCAGCCGCAGCCTCCCGCGCGGCCTGCTCAGCCCGCGCGGCCTGCTCGGCCCGCTCCGCCTGCTCGGCCCGCTCCGCCTGCTCCGCCCGCTCGGCCTCCGCCGCCGCGGCGCCTGCCGCCGCCGCGTCCGCCGCCAGCCGGGCCTCCTCGGCGCGGAGCAGCGCCTCCTCCGCCTTGCGCTGCTTCTCCAGCCGCCGCTCCTCGGCCTCGGCCCGCAACCGGGCCTCTTCCTCGGCCTGGCGGCGGATGCGCTCTTCCTCAGCCGCCCGGGCTCGCTCCTCGGCCTCGCGGCGCTGACGCTCCTCCTCGGCGAGGCGGCGCGCCTCCTCGGCCCGCAGCCGGGCCTCCTCCGCCTGGCGGGCGGCCTCAAGGCGCTTGGCCTCTTCGAGTTCGCGCCGCTTGCGCTCTTCTTCCTCGGCGCGCAGCTTGGCCAGCTGAGCCTGGCGTTCGCGCTCGATCCGCTCTTCCTCGGCCTTGCGGGCGGCTTCTTCCTCCGCCTTGCGCCTGGCCTCTTCCTCCGCCGCCTTCCGGGCCTCTTCGCGTGCCTTGATCTCCGCTTCCGACAACGGAAGCATCTGGTCGAGGCGGTGCCGTACGACGGTGGTCACCGCCTCGGGCTCCTGGCCCGCGTCGACCACGAGGTAGCGCGCCGGGTCGGCGGCGGCGAGGGTGAGGAATCCGGCCCGTACCCGCTGGTGGAACTCCGAGGGCTCCGACTCCAGCCGGTCCGGGGCCTCCGTGAAACGCTCCCGCGCGGTCTCGGGGGACACGTCGAGCAGCACCGTCAGATGCGGTACGAGTCCATCCGTCGCCCAGCGCGAGATGCGGGCGATCTCCGTCGGCGACAGGTCGCGTCCTGCGCCCTGGTAGGCGACGGACGAGTCGATGTAGCGGTCGGAGATGACGACGGCGCCGCGGTCCAGGGCGGGCCGTAGGACCGAGTCGACGTGTTCGGCGCGGTCCGCCGCGTACAGCAGGGCCTCCGCGCGGTGCGAAAGGCCCGCGCTCGACACGTCGAGCAGGATCGACCGCAGCCGCTTGCCGATGGCGGTCGCACCCGGCTCCCGGGTCACCACCACCTCGTGGCCCTTGCTGCGAATCCACGCCGCGAGCGCCTCCACCTGGGTGGACTTGCCCGCGCCGTCGCCGCCCTCCAGGGCGATGAAGAAACCGCTCGCGGCCGGGGCCTGGGCGGGCTCGCCGCCGCGCAGCGCGTCGCGCAGGTCGCGGCGCAGCGGTACGCCCTGCCGGTCGTCGGTTTTGCCGAGCACGAGTGCGGCCACCGGCAGCAGCAGCGCGCCCACGAGCATCAGGGTGAACGCGGCGCCGCCGTGTGCGAAGACGAAGTCGCCGTTCTCCAGCCGGTGCGGCCCGATCGCGGCGGCCACCAGCGGCGCGCCGACGGCGCCGAGGGCGAGGGAGACGCGGACGACAGCGTGCAGGTGCTCGGTCGTACGGGCCTGCCGGGGCTCCTCGGTCTCCTGATCGAGGAGGGTGTGGCCGATGTTCGCGGCGACACCGGCAGCCGTACCGGCCAGCAGCACGAGCAGCAGCACCGTCGTCGGGTCCGGCACAAGGCCGGTGGCGAGCAGCCCGAGGCCGGTGACCGCGATGGACAGGGCGAGCAGGCGGCGGCGTGACAGGGCGGGCAGCAACCGGGGCGCGCAGCGGACGCCGATGACGGGGCCGCTGCTGAGCGCCAGCACGAACAGCGAGAAGCCGACCGGCCCACCACCCAGGTCGGCGGCCTGCAGGGCGGCGACGCCGAACGTCGCCGCTATGGCGCCGGCGACGGCCGCGCACGCGAGAACGAGCAGCGGGATGGCGCCTGTCCGGCCCTTGTCGGGCACGCTGGCGCGCGGCCCGCCCTTGGCCGGCACGGTCGCCGCAGCCCCGCCCGCGGGGACCTTGGGGCGGCGCAGTCCCTCCAGCGGGGAGCGCGTACGCGTGGCCTCCGCGCTGGGGAGCTCTACGAAGTAGAGGACGGACACGGACGCCGCGAACAGCCCAGCCGCCACATACGAACCCAGAGCGGGCTGGTGTGTGTGGAACCAGTCGATGCCGGAGCCCAGCAGGTTGCTGACCAGGGTGACGGCGATCATTCCCGCGGCGGCGATCGGCAGCGTCACCGCGGTCGTACGCAGGGACAGCCGGCGGAGCGCGTCGAGATGGTCGGGCAGCGGCCGTATGGCGGCGCCCTCCAGCGGCGGTGCCGGAAGCAACGCGGGCGCCGCCCCGTCCTTGGCCACCGTCCAGAACCGTTCGGCGACGCCGAGGACGAACGCGGTGACGAGCAGTGAGGCGATGGCGTCGTCGGGCATCCAGTCGATCCACAGCGGCGCGATGACGAGCAGCGCGAGGCGCACACCGTCCGCCCCGATCATGGTCCAGCGCCGGTCCAGTGGTCCCGACGGGCCGATCAGCGCGGCGAGCGGGCCGAGCAGCACGGCGCCGAACAGCAGCGTCGCCAGCAGCCGGGCCCCGAAGACCGCAGCGATCGCGAACGCCACACCTCGGTATCCACCGCCGAAGGAGCCTGCCTCGACCGCTGCCTGGAACGACAGTGCCAGCAGGACCAGGGCGGCGAGGGCGTCACCGATACCTCCGACGAGCTGGGCGCTCCACAGCCGCCTGAGCGGCGGGAAGCGGAGCAACGCCCGTACGGCGCGCTCGCGGGAATCCGCAGCGAGAGCGCCGGTTGTGGGGGTGACGACCGTTGGCTGCTCGGTTCGCGTCATCCTGCCAGCCTATCGGGATCACACGAATCCCCGTGCCTCCGCCCGAACATACGACCGCGGAGCGCCCGCAGACACGGGTCCAGCACGAGGACAAGCCGGACGGAGCGGGGCGAACCGAGGCTTGGCGACCCGTTGATGAGACCGGGCAGGAGCAGGTGGAAAGGGCGGCCGCGCGATCGTGCGGGACCTCGGCCGCAGCGAGCCGAGGGCTGAATCCAGCCAAAGATCACCACGAGCCCGGCCGCCTCTCTCCGCGTCCGCAAGCGGATACGACCGAACGCACCGGATGCGACCGGATGCGACCGGATGCGACCGAAGACAATCGGGCCGACCGGATGCGACGCGAAAGCCCGGCCCAGCGCCCGGCACCGAAGTCTCGTTGCTTCGGGGGCCGGGCGCTGGGGCCGGGCTGCGGCGCGGAACGCCGATCACTGGTGGGCGGCCGGTGCTGCCTCGGGAGCACCGGAAACCGCACGGGGAGCACGGGTGGTGGCTGTCCGGGTGCCGATGGGCGCCTGGAGCACGGTCGCTGAGCCGAGTGAGGCACGTGAGCCAGGTGAGTCGGTGAGTCGGTGACCAGAGAATCGTTGATCACCGAAAACCGACCCCGACCTACCGACACACTGACCTACCGATGCACCGGCCTACCGACGCACCGGGGATGCACCGGCCTACCGGATTTCCCGACTGCCGGGACAACCGGAGCTGCCGGGAGCTCCCGGCAGCCCGTCACCCCAGCCGCGTCCCGCCTCCGGGCCCGCGTCCGGGACTCCGTTACTCCCCGGGTCCCGTTACTCCCCCGGCTCCGCCGTCGCGGTCGCCGAGGCCGCCTTGGACGACGCCGTCGTCTTCTTGGCGGCCGTCTTCTTCGCGCTCGCGGCCGTTGTCTTCTTCGCGGCCGTCTTCTTCGCCGCCGTCGTCTTCGTTGCGGCTGCCTTCTTCGCCGGGGCCTTCTTCGCCGGGGCCTTCTTCTTGACCGGGCCCTTGGCGCGCTTCTCCGCCAGCAGCTCGTAACCGCGCTCCGGCGTGATCGTCTCGACCTCGTCGTCGCGCCGCAGCGTCGCGTTGGTCTCGCCATCGGTGACGTACGGACCGAACCGCCCGTCCTTGACGACGACCGGCTTCTCGCTGACGGGGTCCGTGCCCAGCTCCTTCAGCGGCGGCTTGGCCGCGGCCCGGCCACGCTGCTTGGGCTGCGCGTAGATCGCCTGCGCCTCCTCCAGCGTGATCGTGAAGAGCTGGTCCTCCGACTCGATCGAGCGCGAGTCGGTGCCCTTCTTCAGATACGGGCCATAGCGGCCGTTCTGAGCGGTGATCTCGGTGCCGGTCTCCGGGTCGACGCCCACGACGCGCGGCAGCGACATCAGCTTGAGCGCGTCCTCCAGCGTGACCGTGTCCAGCGACATCGACTTGAAGAGAGACGCCGTCCGCGGCTTGACCGCGTTCTTGCCGGTCTTCGGGGTGCCCTCGGGCAGGACCTCGGTGACGTACGGACCGTAGCGGCCGTCCTTGGCGATGATCTGCCGCCCGGTGTGCGGGTCCGTGCCCAGCTCGAAGTCGCCGCTGGGCTTGGCCAGCAGCTCCTCCGCGTACTCAACGGTCAGCTCGTCCGGCGGCAGGTCGTCGGGGACGTCGGTGCGCTGGCCCGGCTCGCCCTCGACCTCGGACGCCCGCTCCACGTACGGGCCGTAGCGGCCCACCCGCAGCACGATGCCGTTGCCGACGGGGAACGAGGACACCTCGCGGGCGTCGATCGCGCTGAGGTCGGTGACCAGTTCCTTCAGCCCGCCGAGGTGGTCGCCTTGAGGGCCTGTCCCGGCGCTGGCGGCCGCCGCGCTCGCGACGGCCTCCGGGGACCCGCTCTGGGCACCGAAGTAGAAGCGGCGCAGCCACGGCACAGCCTGGGCCTGACCCGCCGCGATGCGGTCGAGGTCGTCTTCCATCTTCGCGGTGAAGTCGTAGTCGACGAGGCGGCCGAAGTGCTTCTCCAGCAGGCCGACGACGGCGAAACTCAGGAAGGACGGCACCAGTGCCGTGCCCTTCTTGAACACATAGCCACGGTCGAGGATGGTCCCGATGATCGAGGCGTACGTGGACGGGCGCCCGATCTCGCGCTCTTCCAGCTCCTTGACCAGGGACGCCTCGGTGTAGCGAGCCGGAGGCTTCGTCGCGTGACCGTCGACGGAGATCTCCTGTGCGGAGAGCGGGTCGCCCTCGCTGACCTGGGGCAGACGGCGCTCCCGGTCGTCGAGCTCGGCGTTGGGGTCGTCCGCGCCTTCGACGTACGCCTTCATGAAGCCGTGGAAGGTGATCGTCTTGCCGGAGGCGGTGAACTCCGCGTCCCGGCCGTCGCTGGCGAACCCGCCGATACGCACGGTCACGGAGTTACCGACCGCGTCCTTCATCTGGGAAGCGACCGTCCGCTTCCAGATCAGCTCGTACAGCCGGAACTGGTCGCCCGTCAGACCGGTCTCGGCGGGCGTGCGAAAACGATCCCCCGACGGACGGATCGCCTCGTGCGCCTCCTGCGCGTTCTTCACCTTGCCGGCGTAGGTACGCGGCTTGTCCGGCAGGTAGTCGGCCCCGTACAGCTGGGTGACCTGCGCACGGGCGGCACTCACCGCCGTTCCGGAGAGCGTGGTGGAGTCCGTACGCATATAGGTGATGAAGCCGTTCTCGTACAGCTTCTGAGCCACCTGCATCGTGGACTTGGCACCGAAGCCGAGCTTGCGGCTCGCCTCCTGCTGGAGCGTGGTCGTACGGAACGGCGCGTACGGCGAGCGGCGGTACGGCTTGGACTCGACCGACCGCACCGCGAAGCTGGTGTCCGCCAGGGCGGCGGCGAGCGCACGGGCCTGCGCCTCGTCGAGGTGCAGGACGGCCGCGCTGTCCTTGAGCTGTCCTACGGAGCTGAAGTCACGGCCTTGCGCGACGCGGCGGCCGTCGACCGAGGCCAGGCGCGCGGACAGGGTGCTCGGGTCGCTGGCGTCGCCGCTCCGGCCGGTGGTGAAGGTGCCGGCCAGGTCCCAGTACTCGGCGGAGCGGAACGCGATGCGCTCGCGCTCCCGCTCGACCACGAGACGGGTGGCCACCGACTGCACGCGCCCGGCGGACAGCCGAGGCATGACCTTCTTCCACAGCACCGGCGAGACCTCGTAGCCGTAGAGACGGTCGAGGATTCGACGGGTCTCCTGGGCGTCGACGAGGCGCTGGTTCAGCTCGCGCGGATTGGCGACGGCTTCCCGGATGGCGTCCTTGGTGATCTCGTGGAAGACCATCCGCCGGACCGGCACCTTGGGCTTGAGGACTTCCTGCAAGTGCCAGGCGATGGCCTCGCCCTCGCGGTCCTCATCGGTGGCGAGGAAGAGTTCGTCGGACTCGGCAAGCAGCTCCTTGAGCTTCTTGACCTGGTCCTTCTTGTCGTGGTTCACGACATAGATGGGCTGGAAGTCGGCGTCGACGTTCACGCCGAGGCGGGCCCACGGCTCACCCTTGTACTTCGCCGGGACCTCGGCCGCGCCGTTCGGCAGGTCACGGATGTGCCCGACGCTGGCCTCGACCACGTATCCAGGGCCGAGGTAGCCCTTGATCGTCTTCGCTTTGGCAGGCGACTCGACAATGACGAGTCGGCGGCCGCCCTTCGCGGTCTCGCTGGTCGGGGACAACTTCGCTCTTCTCTCCGGTCGGCTCTCGGTGAAACACCACCACGCCGACAGTGCTCGCGGTGGCAATACGGTGACGCTGCGGAGTGTGACGGTACCTCCCGCCCCGGTGTCAAACGGAAAAAGCCCGCAACGCCACTCGAAGGGTAAGCCGATGGTCGCCTAAACACTCCTTTTGCCGCGCACCGCCTAGGCGCTGTCACGGTAACCCGACAAGCGTGCTGTCTGCCGCACGGACCGGCTCTCCGGCCGGTCGACTGCCCGGTCAGAGGGTGCTGAGGCACCAGATTCCGCCGATGAGGGCGGCGGTGCCGAGAAGCGCGGAGACGGCGGTGGCGACGGCCGGGCTGGCCGTGTGCAGGACGGGCTGACGCTGCCGCGTCCGGGCCACCGTCCAGAGCAGCAGCGCGACGCCGAACAGCGCGAATGCCGTACCAGCGAAGGCAGCGGGCCCACTCTCCATGAGGGGAGAGTGGCACGTACGGGCAGCTTCTGGGCGAACGCCACGTGAACGTGCTCACACATCACCCACCATGGCCATCGCGAGCGCCACCCGCTCATTTTCAGCCGAGCATGGCGCATGTCCGCTTCTCACGCGCCCCACATGCGGTTACTACGCGCCCACGCGGTGTCGATACCCGCACGGAGGCGGCTATCTCACACCGCGCTCACCCCGTGCCGCGCGGAAGCGGCTGCCTCCGCGCCATGCGCCCAGCCACTTGCCGCCGGGCCCGAGGCCCCTGGTCCCCGCATCCCTGGCCGCATGGTGCACGCGGTGCCTGTGGTGCCCGTGGCTCCTGAGCCGCTCGCTACCCGCCGTCGGCGCCCGGTCCGGTGCTCATTCGGTGACCGGCTCCAGGAAACCCTGCTCCACCAGCAGGCGGATGGACTCCGGGGTCCGGTCGCGCAGCGTCACCGGGTCCTCCCCCAGCAGCTGGGCGATCGCGTCCAGAATGCGGCCCGCGCTGAGCGATCCGTCACAGGCGCCCGCGAAGCCCGCGCCGACCGTGTCCACCTTCGTCGCGCGCCGCATGCCCCGGTTCTGCCGGAGCACCACATGCTCCGGGTCCTCCGCTCCAGGCAGCCCGACCTGCTCCTGCAGCACCTCATCCGCCAGCCGGAAGCGGGAGACGAGCAGTCCCGCGTCATCCGTCGCCCGGAGGAAGTCCTGGCGGGCGAAGTGCTCCTCCACGCAGCTACCGAGCGGCTGCTCCACGGGGTGCGGCCACTCCTCGACGGTGATGGACGGACTTTCCGCACCGGACTTACGCAGAGTGATCCAGCCGAAGCCGACCGACTTGGTCTTACGCGCCTCGAACTCGTCCAGCCAGGCGTCATAAAGGGCCGCGTACGCCACCGGGTCCCCCTGGTGGTCGCCGCTGTCGCGAAGCCACAGCTCCGCGTACTGCGTGATGTCCTGCACCTCGCGCTGCACGATCCACGCGTCGCAGCCACGGGGCACCCACGACGCGAGCCGGTCGCGCCAGTCCTCGCCGTCGACGTGCTGCCAGTTGGCGAGCAGCTGGCAGTACCCACCGGCGGTGAGGTGATCGGCGGCCTGCTCGACCAGCGTCCGGCACAGATCGTCGCCGCCCATACCGCCGTCGCGGTAGGTGAACCGGGCGCCCGGGGAGATCACGAACGGCGGGTTGGAGACGATCAGGTCGTACGTCTCGTCCCCGAGCGGCTCGAAGAGCGAGCCCTCTCGCGTTTCCGGCTCCGCCTCCCCGGAGAGGGCCAGGGTGAGCCGCGCGATGTGCAGGGCGCGCGGGTTGCGGTCGGTCACGGTGACGCTGGTGGCGTGCCGGGCGGCGTGCAGCGCCTGGATGCCGGAGCCGGTGCCGAGGTCGAGCGCCCGGGCGACGGGCTTGCGGACGGTGATCCCGGCGAGCGTGGTGGAGGCGCCGCCCACGCCGAGGACGAGCTCCGCCCGGTCGACGCCTGCCGCACCCGGACCCGCGCCGCCGCCCGCCGGCCCGCCTGACTCGCGACCCGTATCCCCATCCCGGCCCGCGTCCCGATCCCGTTCCGTCTCCCCGTACGCATCCCGCGCGGCGGCCCCCTGTTCGCCCGCCGCTTCCCCGGACGGCCCCTGCCCGGCGGGGCCTCGCGCGGTGACCGGGGAGCCCCCGGCGATGCCTGCCGCGCCACCGACCGCGCAGCCGAGGTCGGAGACGATCCACCAGTCCTGCCCATCGGGGCCCCCGTATGGGCGCACGTCCACGCTCGCCCGCACCGCGTCATCGCCCGTGCCCGCGTCCGGCCCGGGCACGAGCCAGCCGTCCGCCAGGCAGTCGTCGACCGGAAGCGCCGCCGCGGCCGCCTCGTACGAAACGGGACGCTGCAACAGGAAGAGCCGGGTCAGCGTCTCCAGCGGGCTGTCCCCACGGGTCGCGCGCAGGGCGGGGACGCTCTCGCTGCGGCCGAGGGCGGCGTAGGCGGGCGCGCCGAGCAGTTCGAGCAGGCCGTCGGCGGTGAAGTCGGCGGCCAGCAGCGCGGCACGGAGGCGGTCGGCGCGCGCGGACTCGGCGGTTGGCAGTCGATGCGTCATCACGTTCCCCATTGTCGGGGCAACCACTGACAATCGGCGAAGACCCGGCGCGGCGCCATCTCTGGCGCCGCGCCGGGCCCTCCATACCGCTCAAGCACGGCCCTCGCACCGCGCGCTCGCGGAATCCGCGTCCCGCGCCCCTCCTGCCTCTGTCATCCCGGCACGCGACCGCCGTCACAACGGTCACGGCCCCGCCGTGCGACACCCGGCGGAAAGGACCGGTCGGGGAAAACCCCCGACCAGGCAACCGGACCAGCCAAACACCTGCCTGGACGGAAACCGGCATCAGGACACGGCGTCAGCCGGGACGCGGCGTCAGAACGACGTGGTATGCCGCACCGGCGACCGGGGCGGCGAGGACCACGTCAGCGCCGGGGCGGCGTACGCGAGCCGCCGCCCCCGCGCCAGGACGGCGCCGACGGCTCGCCCCGGCGCCGGACGCCTGTCGGACACGACGTCAGGACTACGAACCCTTCGGCGGTTTCGACACGGACGGAGCGGAAGCGTCGCCCGAGGGCTTCTGGCAGCCCTTCTCCTTCGACATCGCGTCGCCCACCTTGCCGTCCTGGAGCTTGTCCAGGGCCTTGTCACCGTTTTGGCTCAGCCTCTTGAGCTGTTCGGCGATGCCGTTGAGACCCTCGGCGAACTTCGACTTGTTCTTGGTGTCCAGCTTGTCGGCGGTGGTCTTCAGGTCCGCGTACGCCTTCGACGTGGCGTTGAGCTCCTTGACCGCCTCGCTCTGGGTCGTCTCCCCGTCATCGACGGGTGGGGCCCCCGCGTCGTCCACCGACTTGGCGAGCGCCTTGTACGCCTCGGAGATCTGCTGGAAGGCCTTCGAGTCCGTGCGCTGGAGCTTCTTGGAATCAGGCTCGTCCGCGGCCTCCTGGATCGAGGCGTTGGCGTCCTGAATCTTCTTCAGCTGTGGCTGTGCGCCGTCACAGACCTTCTTGGCCCAGTCATCGACCTTCTTGTCCCCATCGTCGTCACCGCCGCAGCCGGTCAGCGCCAGTACGAGTGCCGCACCGCCGGACAGTGCCGCCACAAGCTTCTTGTTCACCGGATTGGTCCCTTCCATGGCCTTCGGCCCCGGAACTTACACGCCCAAAGAGCGAGAGCTACGAGTCGAGCATCCCTTATATGCCCTATTGCGGCTATTTGCACCGGACTGGGCGTGGCGTTCGCCTCGCCATACGGACAGCGATCCGGCCTGCGCCACCGGTCCGGCCCAAGGCCCGCGCGGACCCGAAGGCCAACCGCGCGACCGGACCGACACCCCTGTACGGCCTAACGGTTGGACCCGTACGGCCCTGTCGCAGACCACGCGAACGGCACTCCAGACGGGGCGTCAGGGCTGCGCCTCCGGCGTGGGGGGCGCACGAAAGGCGGGCAGCGTGCCAACGCACGCTGCCCGCCCAATCGTTCCTGCCTGTGCATCCGCACCTGGTCCGGCCTCGGCCCCCTTCCACCGTCAGTGCCGGGCGGCTGCCCGCCACGGCCGAGGCCAGGTGCCGACGACGGCCTGTGCGGCCGGGGTCAGGAGACCACCGCTGGATCGACGCCCGGATCGACGCTCTTCGCCACTGGCGCGGAGTCGTCGCCCTCCTCACCCACGGCGATCCCGCGCCGCTTGGACAGGTAAACCGAACCAACGATGATCAAAATGGCCAGCACCGCGATCACGGCCCGCAGACCCGGACTCGCGTCGTCGCCGTAGCTGAACTTCACCACCGCGGGCGCGATGAGCAGCGCCACCAGGTTCATCACCTTCAGCAGCGGGTTGATCGCCGGGCCCGCGGTGTCCTTGAACGGGTCGCCGACGGTGTCACCGATGACCGTCGCCGCGTGCGCCTCGCTGCCCTTGCCGCCGTGATGCCCGTCCTCCACGAGCTTCTTCGCGTTGTCCCAGGCGCCTCCGGAGTTGGCGAGGAAGACGGCCATCAGGGTGCCGGTGCCGATCGCACCCGCCAGGAACGAGCCGAGCGCGCCGACGCCGAGCGAGAACCCGACAGCGATAGGGGCCAGGACCGCGAGCAGGCCGGGTGTGGCCAGCTCACGCAGCGCGTCCTTGGTGCAGATGTCCACCACACGCCCGTAGTCCGGCTTCTCGGTGTAGTCCATGATCCCGGGCTTCTCACGGAACTGCCGCCGGACCTCGTAGACCACCGAGCCCGCCGACCGCGACACCGCGTTGATCGCCAGCCCCGAGAAGAGGAAGACGACAGCGGCTCCGAGGATGAGGCCGACGAGGTTGTTCGGCTGGGAGATGTCCATGCTGAGGTTCATCTCGCCGGCCTTCGCGTTCACCTCGTCGACCGCTTCGGCGATGGCGTCCCGGTACGAGCCGAACAGCGCTGCCGCGGCCAGTACGGCCGTCGCGATGGCGATGCCCTTGGTGATGGCCTTCGTCGTGTTGCCGACCGCGTCCAGGTCGGTGAGCACCTGCGCGCCCTCGCCTCGCACATCACCCGACATCTCGGCGATGCCCTGCGCGTTGTCGGAGACAGGACCGAAGGTGTCCATGGCGACGATCACGCCGACGGTGGTGAGCAGCCCCGTACCGGCCAGGGCCACCGCGAACAGCGCCAGCATGATGGACGTGCCGCCCAGCAGGAAGGCGCCGTACACGCTCAGCCCGATGAGCACCGCCGAGTAGACCGCCGACTCCAGTCCGAGCGACATGCCGGACAGGATGACGGTCGCCGGACCGGTCAGCGATGTCTTGCCGACATCCTGTACCGGCCGCCGGCTCGTCTCGGTGAAGTACCCCGTGAGCTGCTGGATGAGCGCCGCCAGCACGATACCGATGGCGACAGCGACGAGCGCGAGGAACCGCGGGTCGCCGCCGTGGCTCAGGATGTCCTCGTCCGTCACGCCGTCCAGGTCCGCGTAGGACGACGGCAGGTAGGCGAAGACCGCACCCGCCACCAGCACCAGCGAGATCGCCGCGGAGATGAAGAAGCCGCGGTTGATCGCCGTCATGCCGCTGCGGTCGGACCGCCGTGGCGCGACCGCGAAGATCCCGATCATCGCGGTGACCACCCCGATGGCCGGGACCAGCAGCGGGAACGCCAGTCCCGAGTCCCCGAACGCGACCTTGCCGAGGATCAGCGCGGCCACCAGGGTCACGGCGTACGACTCGAAGAGGTCAGCGGCCATGCCCGCGCAGTCACCGACGTTGTCGCCCACGTTGTCCGCGATGGTCGCCGCGTTCCGTGGATCGTCCTCCGGGATGCCCTGCTCGACCTTGCCGACGAGGTCGGCTCCGACGTCGGCCGCCTTGGTGAAGATGCCGCCGCCGACTCGCATGAACATCGCGATCAACGCCGCGCCGAGTCCGAAGCCCTCAAGCACCTTGGGCGCGTCGGCCGCGTACACGAGCACCACACAGGACGCGCCCAGGAGCCCGAGCCCCACGGTGAACATGCCGACCACACCGCCCGTGCGGAAAGCGATCTTCATGGCCGTATGCGAAACGTCGGTGAGATCCTTACGCGGCGCGCCTTCTTCCGGCGTCGCCTCCCGAGCGGCGGCCGCGACCCGCACATTGCTGCGCACCGCGAGCCACATGCCGATATACCCGGTCGCCGCGGAGAATCCAGCGCCGATCAAGAAGAACAGCGAACGCCCGACGCGCTGTGTCCAGTTGTCCGCCGGCAACAGCATGAGCAGGAAGAACACGACAGCGGCGAATACGCCGAGGGTGCGCAACTGCCGGGCCAGATAGGCATTCGCGCCTTCCTGTACCGCCGCGGCGATCTCCTTCATGCGCTCGGTGCCTTCGCCCGCGGCGAGCACTTGACGCACCAGCACCATTGCTACGGCGAGCGCTGCCACCGCTACAGCGGCGATCACCAGGACGATCAATCGGTTGCTGTCGGTCAGCTCGGCAGCGGCCAGGGTTGGGGATAGGTGTAGCTGATGAGGGGTAGAAGGCCCCGCCATTCGTCCTCCTTGACGTTTGGCACATGGGCGTGCGGCAGTTTCGCGACCGCGAAACAGCCGCCACGCTCAGGCGTCCTGAGCTCAAGATGTGGACGGATTGTAGGTATCAGCACTAGATCAAAACAGTGCGCCTCAAAGGGATTTCGCCTGCACCAGCGGTGATCGAATGGAACGGGCCCCGATATTTCCCTCAGAAGGATGAGAGCTGTCATTCCGGTGACGACTGCTAAATGATCTAAGAGTCTTACGAACGCCCCTGTTCAGGGCTTTACGGCGCACCCAGGGGGCACCTTCGAACAGTTTTAGGGCATTACGGAGAACAGGGCTGCTCGGCGGCCCGTACGAGGCGAGGACGCGGGCGCCGAAGACCGAGAAGCGCCAGACAACACAACCGGACACGCACCAGCCACTGAGCCGTGCCCCGCCCAGCTCACGTCACCCCGCCGCATCGAGCGCCAGAACCAGTCGCGCCGCCGGCGGCTCCCGACCAGGCCGACGACGAGACGCAAGCGAACGCCACCCGGGCGTGGCGGACCGTCCACGAACCGGTCCGCGACACGCCGGAGCGACCGAGCCTCGGCTCCGCTCAGCACACCAGGGTCCGGCAAACGGCAACGCATAACGGCAAGGCCACCATGCAGGACAGGGCCCACAAACGGGGCAGTGCAGGGCAAGTGCGGCAAGGCGCGGGCACGGCACCGCACGTGAACGGTGCTCAGTAGCCGCGCAGGCAACAGCACGGCAATGGCCACGCCAGCGACGCGGCCGCAGCGCGGCACAGGCTGGCAGACGGCCAGGAGACGGTGGCCCCGGGGCCCGACGCCCTCAGGTCACAACGGGTGCGGGGGCGGTCGGCCAGCTCATCCGGATCAGGCCGCCCGACTCGCTGGACGACACCTCGACGTCATCGACGAGCCCGCTGATCACAGCGAGGCCCATCTCGTCATCCCCCTCGGCACCGGCGTCCTCACCTGTGCCGTTGGCTTCGGCACCAGCCCCGGCATCCGCCGACCGACTGGCGACGGCGCGCGGCGCCTCATCACCGACCTCGATGGAGAACTTCTTCTCCTCCTCGATCAGCACAACCTGAATAGGGGCCTTCACGCCATGGCTGACATGGAGTCCGACGGCACGCGAGCACGCCTCACCGACGGCCAGCCTCACCTCGTCCAGCACAGCCTCATCGACTCCGGCCCGGCGCGCCACAGCCGCCGCCACCAGGCGGGCGGTGCGGACGTGCTCCGGAAGGGCACTGAAACGAAGTTCGACGGTGGCCATGCCATCCCCCTCGGTCATACGTGCCTTATCCCTCTCTGCCGGGACAAGGCGAACTCGCGGAGGGGCCGGGCAGTCAGCCCGGAACCCCCCGCCACGACGATCTTCCACCCCGGGCCATTGGCATGGGGCACCCCGGCACCGTCAGTCGGTGGCCTGGACGGCGTCTTCGACCGAGGTGTGGATGGGGAACACCTTGGTCAGGCCGGTGATACGGAAGATCTTCAAAATGCGCTCCTGGTTGCAGACCAAGCGCAGCGAGCCCTCATGGGCACGCACCCGCTTGAGCCCGCCAACCAGCACGCCGAGCCCGGTGGAGTCGAGAAAGTCGACGCCCTCCATGTCAACGACCAGGTGGTAGCTACCGTCGTTGACAAGCTCGACCAGCTGCTCCCGCAGCTTGGGCGCGGTGTATACATCAATCTCGCCACCGACCTCGACGACCGTGCGGTCGCCTACGGTCCGGGTCGACAGGGACAGGTCCACGGATCCTCCAGCACCTTGCATCGAGCGGTCGCCCCCCATGGATCGGCAGCCGCGATGGCATTCAATCACTTACCAGTAGGCGCGCACGACGCCTTGAGCCCATTGTCCGCCACGCCAGTGACAGACTCTGGGTCAATGGCCCACAATCAACTCCCGCCACCCGCTGGGATACGTGACTCCCCGCGAGCCGTGCTCGGTCAGCTCACCACAGGAACAGACCGGGCGGCGCGCATCACTCATACGGAGCACCTGCCCCCACGTGCGGGCATGCATGCCGACTGGCCTTCACAGATCCGGCCGGAAGTGATCGACGCCATCGCCGCGACCGGCATCGACCGTCCGTGGAGCCACCAGGCCCGTGCGGCGGAGCACGCGCTGCGCGGCGAGTCCGTCATCGTCGCCACCGGCACCGCGTCGGGCAAGTCCCTGGCCTACCTCGCTCCCGTGCTCAGCGCCCTGCTGGACGGCTCCGAGCCGCCCAGTGGGGCGAGCGCCGCCCGCCCGGGCGCGGCCGGGGCGCGCCCGGGCGGTGCCGCCACGCCCCGAGCGGGAGCCCGGGGCGCCACCGCGCTGTACCTCGCCCCGACCAAGGCGCTCGCCGCTGACCAGCGCCGCGCTGTCTCCGCCCTCGCCCAGCCGCTCGGCTCCCGCATCCGTACGGCGGTCTACGACGGGGACACCCCCGTCGAGGAACGCGAATGGATTCGCGGCCACGCGAACTACGTCCTCACCAACCCCGACATGCTCCACCGCGGCATCCTGCCCGGGCACCCCCGCTGGTCCTCCTTCCTGCGCGCACTGCGCTACATCGTCATCGACGAGTGCCACACCTACCGGGGCGTCTTCGGCTCCCACGTCGCCCAGGTGCTGCGCCGGCTGCGCCGTGTCTGTGCCCGCTACGGCGCGGACCCCGTCTTCCTCCTCGCCTCGGCGACCTCCGCTGACCCCGCCCGCTCAGCCGCCCGCCTGACCGGCGTCACCCCCATCGAGATCACCGAGGACGGCTCGCCCCGAGGCGAACTCGTCTTCGCCCTGTGGGAACCGCCGCTGACCGCACTGCACGGGGAGCGCGGCGCGCCCGTACGCAGGACCGCCACGGCGGAAACCGCCGACCTCCTGACCGCCTTGGCCATCCAGGGCACCCGGACCGTCGCCTTCGTCCGCTCCCGGCGCGGTGCTGAGCTCGTCGCCCTGATCGCCCAGGACCGTCTCTCCGAGGTGTCCCGCTCACTGCGCGGCCGGGTCGCCGCGTACCGGGGCGGCTATCTGCCCGAGGAGCGGCGAGCCCTGGAACGCGCCCTGCACAGCGGCGAACTCCTCGGCCTCGCCGCCACCTCCGCCCTCGAACTCGGTGTCGACGTCGCGGGCCTGGACGCCGTGCTCCTCGCCGGATATCCCGGCACCAGAGCCTCCCTGTGGCAGCAGGCGGGCCGAGCAGGACGCGCGGGCCAGGGCGCGCTGGCGATCCTCATCGCCCGGGACGACCCGCTGGACACCTATCTCGTCCACCACCCCGAGGCGCTGTTCCAGCAGCCCGTCGAGTCCACCGTGCTCGACCCGGACAATCCGTACGTCCTGGCACCGCACCTCTGCGCGGCCGCCGCCGAACTTCCGCTGACCGACGCCGACCTTGACCTGTTCGGCCCAGCGGCCGGCGACCTGATCCCGCAGCTCGTGCAACGCAAACTGCTCCGCCGCCGCGCCACCGCCTGGCACTGGACCCGCCGTGAGCGCGCGGCGGACCTGACCGACATCCGGGGCGAGGGCGGAAAGCCGGTCCAGGTGGTGGAAGCCTCCACCGGTCGGCTGCTGGGCACGGTGGACGCCGCCGCCGCCCACACCACCGTGCACGACGGCGCGGTCCACCTCCACCAGGGCCGCACGTACCTCGTCAGCCACCTCGACCTGGAGGACTCCGCAGCGCTCGTCGAAGAGGCCGACCCTCCCTACTCGACGACGGCCCGCGACACCACCGGCATCGCGATCCTGGAGACCAGCTCGGAAATCCCCTGGGGCGACGCCCGCTTGTGCTTCGGCTCAGTCGAGGTCACCAACCAGGTTGTCTCCTTCCTGCGTCGGAAACTGATCACCGGTGAGGTCCTGGGCGAGACCAGACTGGACCTGCCGCCCCGCACTCTTCGCACCCGCGCCATCTGGTGGACAGTCACCGAGGACCAGCTGGAACGCGCCCAGGTCAGCCCCGAGGCGCTGGGCGGCGCCCTGCATGCCGCCGAGCACGCGTCGATCGGCATGCTGCCCCTCTTCGCCACCTGCGACCGCTGGGATATCGGCGGCGTGTCTATCCCGCTGCACCCCGACACCCTGCTGCCCACCGTCTTCGTCTACGACGGCCACTCCGGCGGCGCGGGGTTCGCTGAACGGGCCTTCCACACAGCCGCCCGCTGGCTCACTGCGACGCGCGAGGCGATCGCGTCTTGCGAGTGCGACTCCGGCTGCCCGTCCTGCATCCAGTCCCCCAAGTGCGGCAACGGCAACGACCCGCTGGACAAGAAGGCCGCCGTCCGCCTCCTCACCGAACTCCTCACCCAAGCCACACCTCCGCCTCCCTCTTCGCCCAGCTCTCCAGAACCCCACTGATCCCGCCGACCCCACCCCGCCCGACTCACCCGCGATGGCACGTCGGCGACCCGACCGCGCGGCGCTCCCGACCTCCACGCCTTCCACGCCACCATGTCTCCACAACGCCGCGCCGCCGCGCCTCTGCCCGACTCAGTGCCTGCCGTGTCACCGCGTCACCGATATGGCTGGTCCCGCCCTGGAGCGGACCTGAGGACTGAACGCCCTGGCGGCTCCAGAAGGCAGCAGCGCGGAGGACGTTCCAGCGGCCGATACCTCGGCTGTGATGTCCGCGAACTCCCCTCGCACCACGCACCGCACCACCCGCGCGCCCTGCGCCCGGGCGACCCGCCCTGCCTCGTCACAGGCCACACGTTGGCCCGCCATGGCATGGTCGGCGGCCGCGAGCGCCGCCAAGTCGGCCGCGCCCCCGGCCCTGTGCCGCGCCACGACGACGGACCCCATCGTCAGCACCACCGCGAACACCACACACAGCGCCGACGCGGCCACCGCCACCCAGACGGTCGCTATCCCGTCGTCGCGCCCCCGCACACCGCCCCTGCGAGGCCTCCGCACCAATCCTGCTGCCTCGCTTTCTCCCACCACCCCGTCCGACGAAGCCACCGAGCCATCGCGTGGGTGCCTCGCCCGCGTCTCATTCCGGTACGCCGATGTCCTCCGCAAGAGCCACCGCCTCCCCTCGTAGCCGCATCGCCAGCGGCCCCGGCCCGGCGGCTCGGGTCTCGACCCGTACGCGTACGAGGTCTCCTTCGCGCCCGACCTTGATCTCCGAACCACGCGGCGCGGCTGACCGGGCGGCGGCGACCGCATCCGCCGCCGGTTCCGACCGCGCCACGGCGCGAGCACCGGCTCGCGCCGCGTCCACACACTGGATCTGCGCTGCCGCCGCCATCAAGCCCCAGATCAGCGACAGGGCGAACAGCGCCAGCGTCGGCAGAGCCACCGCCGCCTCCGCGGTGACATACCCCCGGTCGTCGCGCCGACCGCGCACCCCACCGCGACGCCCACCCTGGGCGCCACACACCCGGAGATCAGCCTCCGGGCCCTCCGGCCCCCGCGCTCGGCCCGCTCCCCCAAGCCCCCGGTCAGAACTGCGCATCGAGCGCCTTCCCAATGACTGACTGAAGCGCGCTGCTCACGGTGCCGCCGGTCACCACCTTGTACAGGACGGCCGCGAAGGCACACCCCGCGATCGTCCCCACCGCGTACTCAGCCGTCACCATGCCGGCCTCGTACTTGTTCCTGGCGGCCCGCCTCACCACCGCACACCGCTGTCCGCACCACTGAAGAACCATGACGCCCCCTCTTCTCTTCTTCCTTGTTCGTTCCACTGCCCTGCGCGTTCTCGTCTGCCGTCCTCGCTGCCGCCGTCGGCTCCACCCCCTCCGTCGGCTCCACCCCCTCCGTTCCGTTCCGACCCACCGCATCCACGCTCCACGCCGCCGCCGAGCTGCTGGGCTGAGCTGCCCGCTTCCCTCGGGACACGGTCCTCGCGGCACCGGGAGGCCCCGCACTGGCCATCCCGCTGCGTGGTGGCGTCAGCTGCCGGCCAGCAGCCCGTTCGCAAGCCCGATCACCACGGGCGCCACGCCGATCAGCAGGAACGCGGGCAAAAAACACAGGCCCAGGGGGGCGGTGGCCACAACTCCCGCGCGTCTGGCGCGGGCCCCGGCAGCTCGGCCGCGGTCGGCCCGGCAGTCGGCCGCCAGCCGGGAGACCGGCTCGACCGCGGGCGCTCCCGTGGTGCCCGCCCGCTCCAGGGCCCGCGCCAGTCCTTCTGCGCCTGGGAGGACGCCCACGCGGCCCCAGGCGACGGTTGGTTCGCCGCCGAGCCGCAGTTCAGCCGCCGCTTGGGAGAGCCGCTCACCCACCGGACCACCCAGCGAACTTCCCACCGCTGCCGCCGCCTCGCGTGGCCCCGCACCGGCGGCCAGGCAGGCAGCCAGCAGGTCGGCGGCCAACGGCAGTTGCTCTGCCGCGAGACGGCCCTCGCCCGCCGCTCGCAGCGCACCCGCTTCCTGCCACTCATGCGCACCACGCATCCCATGGGCCGCGCTCACACGACCCGCACCAGCCGCGCCTCCTCCGTCACCGGCCACGGTCGCTGCGGGCACCGCCGTACGTCTGCGCTGCCATCGCCAGGTCCCGTACGCCACGGCGAGCCCCCCGGCATACCCTGGCCAGCCGTCGAGGAGGATGGGACCAAGGCACCCGCAACCGGCGGCGACCAGCCATCCCCGTACCCCCGGCGCCCAGACCCCGCCCCGCCGACCAGCGGACGCCCAGCGACTGAACCCATCCACCGCCTCGCGTCTGGTTCCCTGCCCGCGGCCTGGCAACAGATGAACCCGTCGTCTACCCGCGATCCGGTCGCGCCGCATCCCGCTGATCACGAGGGTGGCGCCCACGACAAGGCACGCCAGAGCGATGACCATCCCCATCCTGTGGATAACTTGCACGGTCACCACACCATCACCCCATTGGCCGCTTTTGTGTTGTTTTGCCCCGCAGTCCCGGACGCTTGCGCCCGTTCCGCTGCTCTGCCTGTCCCCGTCGCCTTCCTCGCTCCCGCGCCCTCCATCACCCCCGGCGCCTCGCGCACCGCACCCGTAGCGACCTTCTCCACTTCCGGCCCGGCCGCGTTCCGCACGACCCGGGCGATCCACGCCAGCCCGGCCCACTCCAGCAATCCGCCCGTCACCAGGCAGCCAAGACCAGCGGGAGTATGCAGAAGGACCCGTAGCGGATCGGCACCCAAGGCACTGCCCAACAGCAGGCCGAAGGCGGGCAGCAGGGCGAGCATCACCGCCGTTGACCTCGTACCGGCCAACTGAGCCCGCAACTCTTCGCGTTGGTCGCGCTCCGCGCGTAACGCAGCCGCTACGCGCTCCAGTCCGATGGCGAGACCCGCTCCGCCGTCGACGGCCACCTGCCAGCACGCGGCCGCGCCCGTCAGCCCTTCCGCGCCGGGCTTACCGGCGGCCTGGCGCAGCGCTCCGGGAACATCACCGCCGAACCGGGCCGCCGCCGTGACCGCCGCCCACCTCTCGACGCGCTCCACCGGGCCGACAGCCAGCAGCGCGTCCCCCGGCTGCCGCCCGGCGCGCAGCTCACCGGCCACCGCGCCACACAAACCGATCACCGCGGCGGCCCGGTGGTCCCGTTCCTGTCGGCGCCGCCGGGCGAGCAACCAGCGGCGAGTGAGCGGCGCGGCCACGAGCGCGCCGAGCAAAGGCAACACTGATCCCCCCAGCACCGCGAGCACGCCCCCAGCGGGAAAGCACCACAGCTCACGCCCGGGCCGGTGCCGCCGCAGCCGTGCGCACCAACGCCACCGGCCGTGCGCGAGCAGCGCCGTACGCAGCCACGGCTCCCACACCGGGCCGCCTCGCGCCCAGACCGACGGCGCGACCAGCCCCCGCGCCGAGGCGGCTCCGGCGCCCCCGGAACCGGAACCGGCGAAGACCAGCTTGGCGCGCCATAGCTGAGGGTCAGGGCCGAAGCCACACCAGACAGCGGCCGCCACGCACAGCAGCGCCACACACGCCGCCATCGGGTCAAACACCACACCGCTCGTCACGCGACCTCACCGCCTCGTGTACACAGCCGGTCCAGCCGCGCCCAGCCCCGCACGCGCTCGAAGCCGTTGCCGCCCCAGACGGCGGCGGGCACGGTGGTGACCAGCCCGGTCCTGTCGCGTTCCAGCACGTGCAGTTCGGCGAGACGTCGCCGCCCGGCGCGGTCCCGCACCAGGTGGAGCACGACGGACAGTGCGGCGGCCAGCTGGCTGTGCAGAGCTGCCCGGTCCAGCCCGGCGGTCGATCCAAGGGCTTCCAGCCTGGCGGGCACATCGCCCGCGGCGTTTGCATGGACCGTCCCGGAACCACCCTCATGTCCCGTATTGAGCGCCGCGAGCAGGTCGGTCACCTCCGCCCCGCGCACCTCACCGACGACAAGCCGGTCCGGGCGCATGCGCAGCGCCTGCCGCACCAGGTCGCGCAAGGTGACCAGGCCCCGGCCTTCCTGGTTGGCAGGCCGCGTCTCCAGTCGTACGACGTGGGGGTGATCGGGCCGGAGCTCCGCGGAGTCCTCGGCCAGCACGATCCGCTCATCCGGGCTGACCAGGCCGAGCAGCGTACTCAGCAGCGTGGTCTTGCCCGAGCCGGTGCCGCCGCTGATCACATACGACAGCCGCGCGTCGAGCATCGCTCTGAGCAGTCCTTCGCCTCCGGGCGGCACGGTCCCCGCCGCCGTCAGCTCGGCGAGGCTGAATGCCCTGGAGCGGACTACTCGTAAGGACAGGCAGGTCGTCCCGACGGCCACTGGCGGGAGGACGGCGTGCAGCCGTGTTCCGTCCGGCAGCCGGGCGTCCACCCAGGGTCTGGCGTCGTCCAGCCGCCGCCCGGCCACCGCGGCGAGTCGCTGCGCCAGCCTGCGCACGGCGGCCGCGTCGGTGAAGCTGACGGTGGTCCGCTCCAGTCCGGCCCCTCGGTCGATCCACACCTGGTCCGGCGCGGTGACCAGGACGTCCGTGACATCCGGCATCGCGAGCAGCGGCTCAAGCGGCCCGGTGCCGACCAGCTCCGAGCGGAGTGCCGTCACGACTCCGAGTACTTCGGTGTCGCCCAGCAGCCGCCCCTCCTCCCGTAACGCGGCGGCCACCCTCGCGGGTGTCGGGTCGGCACCGCTGCCCGCGAGCCGGGACCGCACCGCGTCCAGCAGCACGTCACTCATGCGGCGACACCTCCTCCGCTGGGCAGCGCCCGCGCCCAGAACTCGGCGCAGAACCGGGCGAGCGGCCCGCGCTCGCTGGCGCCCGGCGGGTCTCCGGCATCGAGCGACGCCAGCAGCTCCGGCTCGGGCGGGAGCTCGCCGGCGAGCGGCAGCGCCAGCAGCCGAGCGATCTCCTCGTCGTCCAGCCCCGGCGCCGAGGGCCCGCGCACCACCAAGCGCAGATCGCGCAGCACCATCCGCACCCGCGACGCCACACGGTGAGCCGAGGCGACGGATCGCAGCTCGGCGGGGACGAGGATCAGGCCGACGTCCAGCTGCGCGAGCACTTCCGCGGCTCCCTCATCGACGCGCCGTGGCAGGTCCACCACCACGACTCCGCCTCTGCGGCGGGCGGCCGCGAGCACCGAGCGGACGGCCGTCGGGGCGATGGCCACCGAGCCGCCCCTGTCCCAGCTGAGCAGTCGTAAGGAATGCAGCTCGGGCAGGGACTCCTCCAGGGCGCTCGCGGCGACCCTGCCACGCGACTCGGCGAAGGCGGGCCACCTGAGGCCCGCCGAGCCTTCACCGCCCAGCAGGACATCCAGGCCACCCCCGAGCGGGTCGCCGTCGATGAGCATCGTGCGCGTTCCCGAGCGGGCGGCCGACACCGCGAGCGCGCAGGCCAGCGTGCTCGCGCCGGCTCCGCCCCGGCCGCCGATGACGCCGACGGTGACCGCCGGCTCGCCGACGCCTTCGGCGACGTCCGCCATGCGGTCCACGAGCCAGGTCTCGGCGTCGGGCAGGAACAGCACATGCTCCGCCCCGAGAGCGATGCCTCTCCTCCAGATGCCGGGGTCGTCAAGATCCCGGCCGATCAGCAGCACTCCTTGCCTGCGGGCGACACCGGGCAGCCTGGCCGAGCAGTCATCGCCGACAAGGATCAGGGGCGACTCATCCCAGCCGACACCCGTGAGACTGCCGTGAGCCACTTCGGGCCCCGCACCCGCTGCGGCGCACAACCGCAACAGGTCATCAAGAAGCTCTTCGTCTTCCGTCACGATCAGCGGTCTACGACGTTGTTCCTCACCAGTCTCCAGCCGACCGCAGGCGTTAGATCCAGCCACAGTCCCCTCCCCATCTCGCTACACACTTCCGGGTCCGCGAACATCGCGGGAATCCACCGTGCAGCGATCCGGAAAATCTCGGGGATCTTGGTCCAAAACTGTGGACAACTCATGAGTTGTGAATATCCCCGTCACCTATACCAGCGACTTCCGGAGCGCACCCTAGCGATTACTCACGGTTACATGGGAGGCTCGTAACGAAAGCACGCCGAGCGGGTTCCGAGGGAGAGAAGGTGATCACGGATCAAGTGCCAAAAGGCATCCGGACATGCGACGACCCCCGCCGGGGGGGAGAGCGGGGGTCGTCCCCACGGCCGACTCGGGGGGGGAGGAGTCGGACCGGGTTAGCACGGTCGCGAACGATCCGTGACTTCCATGGTGTACCCGAGAGCCTTCTCAGGCAAACCCACGCGCCTCAGCTTACGCCGAATGGTGGGCCCTATGCTCGCCTTGTGGAAAACCACTCCTTGCCGCGCACAGCCGCCTTCTTTGACCTGGACAAGACGGTCATTGCGAAGTCGAGCACTCTCACGTTCAGCAAGTCCTTCTACCAGGGCGGTCTGATCAACCGCCGCGCCGTACTACGCACCGCGTATGCCCAGTTCGTGTTCCTCGCAGGAGGCGCGGACCACGACCAGATGGAGCGGATGCGGGAATACCTTTCCGCGCTCTGCCGTGGCTGGAACGTACAACAGGTGCGAGAGATCGTGGCCGAGACTCTGCATGACCTGATTGACCCGATCATCTACGACGAGGCCGCCTCCCTCATTGAAGAGCACCACATAGCCGGTCGCGATGTCGTGATCGTCAGCACGTCGGGAGCGGAGGTCGTCGAGCCCATCGGCGCGCTCCTCGGCGCGGACCGGGTGATCGCCACTCGCATGGTCGTCGACGACGGCCGCTTCACGGGCGAAGTGGAGTACTACGCCTATGGCCCCACCAAGGCTGAGGCCATCGCCAAGTTGGCCATGTCGGAGGGGTACGACCTGGCACGGTGCTACGCGTACAGCGACTCGGCGACGGACATCCCCATGCTGGAGTCGGTCGGCCATCCGCACGCGGTCAACCCGGACCGCGCGCTGCGCCGCGAGGCGATCAGCCGCGACTGGCCGGTCCTCAGCTTCAACCGGCCGGTCAGGCTGAAGCAGCGGCTCCCTACGCTGTCCATGCCGCCCCGCCCGGTCCTCGCGGTAGCCGCCGCGGTCAGCGCCGCAGCCGCCACCGCGGGCCTCGTCTGGTACGCGAGCCGCCGCATGCCCAGGCAGACCTCCTCCGGCGCCGTCTCCGCTTTGCGGTATGTCCGAGTTTGCAGTCAAACGTAAATATCCGCATCGGGGGTTCCACTTGCCCCCGGACAGGAGTAGAAAGGAGTTAACGGCCCGCGAGACCAGGGACATCCGGGAGGATCTCCCCGACGAATCAAGGCCCACGGACCGAGCACAGAAGCTAGGCACCCACGCGACGCCGACCCGTCGATTACGGGCCAGCCGCACCAGGACTCAGGCGAAGATTCCTGACCTGATGGGCATACATCGAGCACGCATGGTAACCAAGCGGATGTGCCAGCGGCGGTACCAATCTCCATCTGGTGCCGCCGCAACCCTGTCCGGCCGCCCGCCACTTGCGCCGCCCGGCGCCGCCCGCGACCGCCCTCCAAGGCAGCCGCCTCGCGCACGGCCCCCGTCCCCGCGCCGCCTATGCCCCCGCCGCCACCAGCCGTGGACGGGCGCACAGACGGGCAGCTCGGGCGACCGCGCGCGGGCTCAGGCGGCTCCGCGCTGCAGCGCCTCGCAAACCGCCGTGGTCTCCCGCGCACCCAGCTCGACTGCCCGGCCGCAGTGCGCGATCCACGCGGCTACGCCATCCGGCGTTCCGGAGGTGTAGCCCTCCAGCGCCCCGGCGTACGCGGCGCGCCCCAGTTCGGCGTGGCCTACCTCGGCCGGGCAGATCGACTTCGGGTCGAGCCCGCTGCCGACGAGCACGATACGTTCGGCGGCGCGTGCGACGAGCCCGTTGTGCGAGCCGAAGGGCCGCAGTGCCAGCAGTTCCCCGTGCACCACGGCCGCCGTCACCAGCGCCGGGGCCTTGCTGTCCGCGAGGATCAGCCGGGCCAGGCCGTCCAGCCGCCCCGCGACCTCGTCCGCGTCGGGCAGCGGCAGTTCGATCAGCGGCTCATCGACCGTCTCACCCGCCAGCCGTGGCCGCCCCACCACATCCGGCCCGGTGCTCGCGGCCTGACCCTCCGGAGCACCTCCCGAGGCCACGAGATGCAGCCTCGCCAGGACTCGTAGCGGGGACTGCCGCCACACGCTGAGCAGCTGCCCCGCCTCGGCGGTCAGCCGCAGCGCGGCGCCCACCGTGCGCGGCTCGCCTTCGGTGCCGAAGTCCGTACGGCGGCGTACTTCCTCCAGCGCCCAGTCGGCGCCGGAGAGCGCGGCCGAGCCACGCGCGCCGCGCAGCGCCGCCTCGGAGGTGACCTCCTGGCTGCGGCGGCGCATGACCCGGTGGCCATAGGCCCGGTCCACGGCCTTCCGTACAGCGTTGACGGAGTCGGCCACGCCGGGCAGGTCGGCCAGAGCGGCGAGCGGATCAGCTGTCGTACTACTCATGGGTACGACCCTACGCACTCGTTGTCCGAACCCCTCGTTGGAGTGGTCTTCTTCACCCATGACCGCCTTTCTTACCGGTCGCTCACCTAGGCTAGGTGAACATGAAGATCGCTTTCGTAGGGAAGGGCGGCAGCGGCAAGACGACGCTGTCCTCACTCTTCATCCGCCACCTCGCCGCCTCTCGCGCCACAGTCGTCGCCATCGACGCCGACATCAACCAGCACCTGGGCGCCGCACTCGGCCTCAGCGAAGACGAGCACGACGCGCTGCCCGCCATGGGTGCCCAACTGCCGCTGATCAAGGACTATCTGCGCGGCGCCAACCCGCGCATCGCCTCCGCCGAAACCATGATCAAGACAACGCCTCCCGGCGAAGGCTCTCGCCTGCTGCGCGTCGGCGACGACAACCCGGTCTTCGAGGCGTGCGCCCGCAGCGTCCGCCTGGACGACGGCGAGGTGCGGCTGATGGCGACGGGACCGTTCACCGAGTCCGACCTGGGCGTGGCCTGCTATCACTCCAAGGTCGGCGCCGTGGAACTGTGCCTGAACCATCTCATCGACGGGCGCGAGGAGTTCGTCGTCGTCGACATGACGGCGGGCAGTGACTCCTTCGCATCAGGCATGTTCACCCGCTTCGACATGACGTTCCTCGTGGCCGAGCCGACGCGGAAGGGGATCGCCGTATACCGCCAGTACAAGGAGTACGCCCGGGACTTCGACGTGGCGCTGCGCGTCGTGGGCAACAAGGTGCAGGGGCCGGACGACCTCGCCTTCCTGCGCGACGAGGTCGGCGACGACCTGCTGGTCACGGTCGGCCACTCGGACTGGGTCCGTGCGATGGAGAAAGGCCGACCGCCCCGCTTCGAGACGCTGGAGGAGCCAAACCGGCGGGCGCTGCGCACCCTGCAGGAGACCGCCGACGCCGCGTACGAACGACGCGACTGGGGGCGCTACACCCGCCAGATGGTCCATTTCCACCTGAAGAACGCGGAGAGCTGGGGGAACGAGCGCACCGGCGCGGACCTGGCGGCCCAGGTGGACCCCGCGTTCGTTCTAGGGGAGCAGGCGGAGGCTATTCGGCAGCCGGCCTGAGCGGCCCTGCGGCTTCCGGAGCGGGCGGCTTCTTCTTGGCGGACCGCTCCGCCGGGGCCTGCTTGCCCTTGCCGGAGGGCCCTGAAGCGGCGGACTGGGTTCCGAGGTAGGACGCCCAGCCGCCCTTCGGCCGCTCGCCCACGTCCAGTTTCCGCAGCTTGGCGAGGACCTTCGGGTCCTGCTCGTCCAGCCAGTCGACGAGTTGCTTGAAGGACACGCAGCGCACGCCCTCGCGCGGGCAGACCGACTTGATCGTCTCCTCGACGGCGCGCATGTATGTTCCGCCGTTCCATGATTCGAAGTGGTTGCCGATGAACAGCGGCGCGCGGTTGCCCTTGTAGGCGCGTTTGAAGGCCTTCAGCAGCCCCTTGCGCATCTGGTCGCCCCACGCATCGTGTTTCGAGCGGGCGCCCTTCGTCGTACCGGACTGGTTGACCAGGAAGTTGTAGTCCATCGACAGCGTCTCGAAGTCGCGTCCCGGCACCGGCACCTCCTGGAGCGGGAGGTCCCAGATGCCGCCCTTCTTGCCCGGCCAGACCTGACGGCCGCCCGAGGCGCTGGCGTCATACCGGAAGCCCATGGAGCGGGCGGCGGGTATGAGGTTGCGCTGGCCCTCCAGACAGGGGGCCCGGCCGCCGACGAGTTCCTCGCTGTAGTCGAACGGCAGGGGAGCCTCATCGCGCAGGCCGCTGTTGGTCTTCCACTTCCTCACGAGCTTCTCTGCCTGGCGTATCTCACTCCGCCAGTCCTTCACCGACCAGGTGCCCACGCCTCTGTCGGGACCGCAGAAGTGGCCGTTGAAGTGCGTGCCTATCTCGTTGCCGTCCCACCACGCCCCCGCGAGCTGCGCCACGGTGGCCTTGATGCCCTTGACGTCGTTGAACCCGATGTCTGAGGCGCCGGCGGCGTGCCGGGGCGGGCGGTAGACGTCCTTCTTCGCGCCGGGGAGCATGTAGACCCCGCTGAGGAAGTACGTCATCGTCGCGTCGTGCCGCTTGCCGACCTTGCGGAAGTGGGAGAAGAGCCGCTGGCTGTCCTCGCCGGCGCCGTCCCAGGAGAAGACGACGAACTGCGGCGGCCGATCGCCCGGCCGCAGGGCTCTGGGGACCGGCTGGTGGGGCTGAGCGCCGGTGTCAGCGGTCGACCCGTCGCCTATGAGCCGCAGGACCTTAGCGCCGTGCTTGGCCGACTTCGGCACCGACTGGCCCTTCTCCTCGGCGCCCGTGTCCGACTCTCCTGAGCCGCCCGAACAGCCCGCCACACCGGCGATGACGACAGTCAGGACGATCCCTGCTGTCGTCCTGGATATGGACTCCATCTGCACGTACCTCGTTTCCTGACCCGTGCGTGCCGGCCGATCGCGGACAAAAGCCACATGGGTCAGTAAATAGGTAAGTAATGACGAGGCAGTTCAAACGAACAGTCACTCGATAGATGGAATGAATGGCGCGGATGCCCGAAGGTCCTTCTCTGCGCCTTTACCTGGCATTACGATTCGTTTACCGAAGCGTGGAGTGACGACCCGAACACTTACCGTTACGCCGCAGGCGGACTCGCCCCTTCATCTGCCACACCTGCCTGGCCGAGTCCCCACCGTGCCCCCATGGCCACCACACCCCTGTCGGCCATCCCCCACACCCACGTCCGCCGACCACCGCGCCCACACCGCCCCGGCCCGACGACGCCCACTACCGCTGTACGCCATGCCAGGGGCCCGCCCAGCCCCAGCAGCCCACCGCAGTACGCCGTGACCCACGGCCGCGTCCCTGTTCGCGACCGCGCAGCCCCGGAGGAGACGGGAATGTTGCAGCACTGGAATCAGACCGACCGAGCCACCTGGCGCCGAGATCTCTCCGCCTCGATCGTCATCTTCCTCATCGCCATCCCGCTGTCCCTCGGCCTGGCCCTGGCGACTGGCGCGCCGCTGCAAGCCGGTCTGGTCGCCGCCGCGGTCGGCGGAATCGTGGCGGGGCTGCTCGGCGGCGCGCCCCTCCAGGTCAGCGGCGCCGCCACCGGTCTCGTCGTCGTCACCGCCGACCTGGTCCAGCGCTACGGCTGGCGCGCCACCTGCGCCATCACCGTGCTCGCCGGGCTCGCCCAACTCGCCCTGGGCGGGCTCCGGGTGGCCCGTGCCGCGCTCGCCGTCAGCCCGGCCATCGTGCACGGGATGCTGGCAGGCATCGGCGTCGTCATCGCCATCGGCCAACTGCGCGTGGTCCTTGGTGACAGACCTGGCAGCTCGGCCATCGGCAACCTGACGGCGCTGCCCGCCGACCTGGCTCGCCCCCATGCCACAGCCCTGCTGGTGGGTACTCTCACCGTCGCCGTCCTCCTGGCCTGGCCCCGGATGCCAGGGCGGGCTGGGCAGCTGGCGCGCGCCATCCCCGCGCCGCTCGCCGCTGTGGCCACCGCGACCGCAGTGAGCGCCGGTCTCTCACTGCCCCGGGTCGAGCTGCCCGCCTTGCGGCTCCAAGCCCTGCCGACCGCGCCGGACGGGCCGGTTCTCGGGGTGATCGCCGCCGTCCTCACCGTGACTCTGGTGGCCAGCATGGAGTCCCTGCTGTCCGCGGTCGCCGTCGACCGCATGCAGGCGGCCCAGCCCGGCTCGCGGGCCACACCGACCAAGCTCGACCGGGAGCTCACCGGGCAGGGCGCGGCGAACGTGGCCTCGGGCATCCTCGGCGGGCTGCCCATCGCCGGTGGCGCCATGCGCGGCTCGGCGAACGTCAAGGCCGGGGCAGCGGGACGGCGTTCGACCGTACTGCACGGAGCGTGGGTGCTGCTGTGCGCCGGACTGCTCGCCGGAGTGCTGGAGCTGATCCCACTCGCCGCACTCGCCGCGCTCGTGATGATGGTAGGGGTGCAGATGGTGAACTTCGCGCACATCAAGCACGTACGGCGGCACCGCGAATTCCCCGTGTACGCGGCGACGTTGGGCGCGGTCGTCGCCTTCGGGGTACTGCAAGGAGTGGCCGTTGGAGGCGCCGTCGCCGTCGTCATCGCACTGCGCCGCCTCACCCACACGCGGATCACGGTGAGCGGCGAAGCCGACTGCCACCGGGTGCGGGTCAACGGCCAGCTGACATTCCTCGCCGTGCCCCGGCTGACCCGGGCGCTGTCCCAACTGCCGCCTCGCAGCAGCGTGGTCGTCGAGCTGGGCGGCTCGTTCATGGACCACGCCGCGTACGACGCGTTGCAGTCCTGGGCGCACGGTTACCGGGCTGGCGGCGGATGGGTCACGCTCGGCGGCCGCGCGGGCCGCCTGCTCGCCGAACCGGCCAGTGCTCACGCCCATGCCCACGCCTGCCGCCCGTGGACCCCGTGGCGTAACCACCACTGCACCCGGCCGGCCGAGGCGGTGCAGCCGGGCGAGCCGCGTGGCAGCCAGCTGCTCGGCGGGGTCAGCGCCTTCCAGCGGCACACCGCCCCGATGGTCCGGGAGGAGCTGGCCCGCCTGGCGCGCGAGGGGCAGCGGCCCAGCCAGCTCTTCCTGACCTGTGCGGACTCCCGGCTGGTGACGAGCATGATCACCTCAAGTGGCCCGGGCGATCTCTTCACCGTGCGCAATGTCGGGAATCTGACGCCACCGCCAGGCAGCGAAGCCTCCTGCGACTCGGTGGCCGCCGCGATCGAGTACGCGGTGGAGGTGCTGAAGGTCAGCTCGCTCACCGTCTGCGGGCACTCCGGGTGCGGCGCGATGCAGGCGTTGCTGGGTGCCGCGCGGGAGCCCGCCACCGACACCTCGCTGTCCCGGTGGCTGCGGCACGGCCGTCCGAGCCTGGACCGCATGGAGCGGGACAAGCTGCGGGCAGACAGGGAGGGCGGTAGCGAGGCCACGCTGAGCTGCAGGCCAGTGGCCGATGATGTGGAGCGACTGGCGCTGATCAATGTGCGGCAGCAGCTTGAGCACTTGATGGCACACGCGTGCGTGGCGCGGCGAGTAGCCGAAGGCGCCCTCACGCTGCACGGCATGTACTTCCATGTGGGGGAGGCTCAGGCCTACGTCCTGGACACAGCCTCGGGAGTGTTCTCCGCTGTCGGGCCGGAGAACGCCGTATGCCCGGACAACCGGCGGTCTGACGACACGGGGCAGCCCGGAAGCGAGGGACGGCCGCTCCCGGCAGGGTGGTCGAAGGGTGCCGATCGGGCGTGCCCGGCCGGACAGCCCCGCTCCACGCGGCCGGAGCCGGCAACATACGCCGACGTCACGAGCCCGCCCTATGACCCCGCGCGGCCAGACGTCAGCGCTACTTCCCCCGCCCACACACGGATGGGTCCCGTCGGGCCGACCCAGCCCCACGCTCAGCCCGGCCCCGCCCGCCCGCTCAGGGTCGGCAGCGCTGAGCAGTTGGCGGACGACAGCGGGCAGGGGGGCGGTCGCGGCCGGGGGGCCGGCGCGCGGTGGGGAGCGGGTGGTGAGGCATGGGCAGGAGCGCGCCGCGTGCTCGAACGCGCTGTCCAGAAGCCGACAGGAGGCCGCCTGCGGAACAGCATCAGATAGAGGTCTAAACCAATCTTTGCCAAGAGCCCTTGTCAGGGCGTGCCACAGGCTGATGAGCTATGAGCTGGGACACATCGGGCACCCTGGGAATGGGAGAAGTCGTGAGCAACGAAAGCCTCGCCAACCTGCTTCGGGAAGAGCGGCGTTTCGCGCCGCCCGCCGACTTGGCAGCGAACGCCAACGTCACCGCACAGGCATATGAGCAGGCGAAGGCTGATCGGCTGGGCTTCTGGGCCGATCAGGCCCGGCGTCTGAGCTGGGACACCGCACCGACCGAGACGCTGGACTGGTCGAACCCACCGTTCGCGAAGTGGTTCGCCGACGGCAAGCTGAACGTCGCGTACAACTGCGTCGACCGGCACGTGGAGAACGGGCTCGGTGACCGCGTAGCCCTCCACTTCGAAGGTGAGCCCGGCGACACACGCGCCATCACCTACGCCGAACTCCAGCGGGAGGTCTCACAGGCCGCCAACGCGCTGACCGAGCTGGGAGTAGCGGCTGGTGACCGGGTGGCCATCTATCTGCCGATGATCCCCGAAGCGGTCGTCGCGATGCTGGCCTGCGCCCGCATCGGCGCGCCCCACTCGCTCGTCTTCGGTGGCTTCTCAGCCGATGCGCTGGCGACGCGGATCAACGACGCCGACGCCCGGGTCATCATCACCGCGGACGGTGGTTACCGGCGTGGCAAGCCGTCCGCGCTCAAGCCCGCCGTCGATGAGGCGCTGACCCGCCCCGGCACGGAGAACGTGCGCAGCGTGGTCGTCGTCCGGCGCACCGGCCAGGACACGGCGTGGACCGAGGGCCGGGACTTGTGGTGGCACGAGGTGGTCGGCCGCCAGCCGGACCAGCACACCCCGGAGGCGTTCGAGGCGGAGCACCCGCTGTTCATCCTCTACACGTCCGGCACGACAGGTAAGCCCAAGGGCATCCTGCACACCACCGGCGGCTATCTGACGCAGGTCGCGTACACACACAACGCCGTCTTCGACCTCAAGCCGGAGACCGACGTCTACTGGTGCACGGCGGACGTCGGCTGGGTCACCGGTCACTCGTACATCGTCTACGGGCCGCTCGCCAACGGCGCGACGCAGGTGCTGTACGAGGGCACGCCGGACTCCCCGCACCAGGGGCGCTGGTGGGAGATCGTCCAGAAGTACGGCGTCACGATCCTCTACACCGCCCCCACCGCGATCCGCGCCTGTATGAAGTGGGGCGACGACATCCCGGCGAAGTTCGACCTGTCGTCGCTGCGCGTCCTGGGATCGGTGGGCGAGCCCATCAACCCGGAGGCCTGGATGTGGTACCGCAAGCACATCGGCGCCGACCGCACGCCAGTCGTGGACACCTGGTGGCAGACGGAGACCGGCGGCATGATGATCAGCCCGCTGCCGGGCGTCACCGCGACCAAGCCGGGATCGGCGCAGGTACCGCTCCCCGGCATCGCCGCGACGGTGATCGATGACGACGGGAACGAGGTGCCGAACGGTTCCGGCGGCTACCTGGTCCTGACCGAGCCGTGGCCGTCCATGCTCCGTACGATCTGGGGCGACGACCAGCGCTACCTGGACACCTACTGGTCCCGCTTCGCCAACCGCTACTTCGCGGGCGACGGAGCGAAGAAGGACGAGGACGGCGACATCTGGCTGCTCGGCCGGGTGGACGACGTCATGCTCGTCTCCGGCCACAACATCTCCACGACCGAGGTGGAGTCGGCGCTCGTCTCCCACCCCAAGGTCGCCGAGGCCGCGGTCGTCGGGGCGACCGACCCGCAGACCACTCAGGCCATCTGCGCCTTTGTGATCCTTCGCGGCAGCGCGACAGAGGACGAGGGCCTGGTCGACGAGTTGCGGGCGCATGTCGCCAAGGCTCTGGGCCCGATCGCCAAGCCCAAGCGCATCCTGCCGGTGGCGGAGCTGCCCAAGACCCGTTCCGGGAAGATCATGCGGCGGCTGCTCCGCGACGTCGCCGAGAACCGGGCCCTGGGTGACGTCACCACGCTGACCGACTCCTCCGTCATGGGCCTCATCCAGTCGCAGTTGCCGGGAGCCGCCAGCGAGGACTGAGCAGTAGCGGCCTGCCCGCTGGACCAGCGGCGGGCAGGCCGCCCCCATGGGGGCCATCGTCGGCACGGGTGCGGATGCGGGGTGCGGGTGCGGCTTGGCGGATCGGGTCTCCACCAGCCGCTGAACAGATCATGGCCGAGCCACCACCGGCACTGGCTCGGCCGATGCTGCCCGCGGCCGCGGCCCGCCCCCGCCCGCGGTCCACCGCCCGCGGTCCACCGGCCCCCATCCACCGGTCGCAGCCAGTGCGCGCAGCCCACCACTCGCAGCAGCAGCCGCAGCGACCCGCCCCGACGGCGCCCCGGTCGGCGCCCCCGGCGGAGCACGGTCGGTCTTGCCGCCCACGGAGAGTGTGATGCTTCCCTCTGAGCGAGGACGACAAAAGGCCAGCCCAGCAGTGCGCACAACCGCGTGGCCCGCAGGCATGGCCCCAGGACGCCAGAGCGCGCCCCTCGGCCATTGCGGTTAAGGTAGGTGCCGTCGCGTTAAATTGGCGATAAAAATACAGGGCGCGCCGGGAAGTCTGGTCGGCATACGGAACACGTGTATCCGCTGCCAGCTCTCAGGAGGTCCACTCACCGTGGCCGCGCCCAGCAACAACCGCAAATTTCTTGGACGCCTCTCCCTCCCTGAGCGGACCTACGTCGCGGACGCGCTGCGCGCGGAGACTGTGGGCGGCGTACTCCTCCTCGTCGCCGCCATCGCGGCACTGATCTTCGCGAACACCCCGCTCAGCGGCACGTACGACGACGTCAGGAACTACTCCCTCGGTCCCAGCTCGCTCCACCTGAATCTGACGGTCGGTGCCTGGGCGCAGGACGGCCTGCTCACCATCTTCTTCTTCGTCGCCGGCATCGAATTGAAGCGCGAACTCGTCGCGGGCGAGCTGCGTGACCCCAAGGCAGCCGCACTGCCGGTGGTCGCCGCGATATGCGGCATGGCCGTACCCGCCCTCGTCTACATCGTCGTCTCCCAGACCGGCGGCGGCAGCCTCGACGGATGGGCGGTGCCCACGGCCACCGACATCGCGTTCGCCCTCGCCGTGCTCGCCGTCATCGGCACCGCACTGCCCGCCGCGCTGCGCGCCTTCCTGCTCACCCTCGCCGTCGTCGACGACCTCTTCGCGATCCTGATCATCGCGGTCTTCTTCACGACAGACATCAACTTCGGCGCACTCGCCCTGTCCGTCGTCGGCCTGGCCGTGTTCTGGACGCTGCACCGCAAGGGCGTGCGCGGCTGGTACATCTACGTTCCCCTCGCCTTCGTGATTTGGGCCCTCATGCACGCCAGCGGGGTGCACGCCACCGTCGCCGGTGTTGCGATGGGGCTGATGCTGCGCTGCACCGTACGAGAGGGCGAGGAGCACTCCCCCGCCGAGCACATCGAGCACCGGGTGCGCCCGCTGTCGGCCGGCTTGGCCGTGCCACTCTTCGCCCTCTTCGCGGCCGGCGTCTCCATCTCGGGCAAAGCGGTCGCCGACGTGTTCACCAAGCCGGAGACGCTCGGCGTCGTCCTCGGCCTCGTCGTCGGCAAGACCGTCGGGGTCTTCTGCGGCTCCTGGCTCGCCGCCCGGTTCACCAAGGCCGAGCTGAACGAGGAACTGGCGTGGGCGGACGTTCTGGCCGTCGCCTCGCTCGCGGGCATCGGGTTCACCGTGTCCCTCCTCATCGGTGAACTCGCCTTCCCCGAAGACCCCGTACTCGCCGATGAGGTCAAGGCGGCGGTGCTGATCGGTTCGCTGCTCGCCGCGGTCTGCGCTTCCGTCCTGCTCAAGCTGCGCAACGACAAGTACAGGAGGCTGTGCGAGGAGGAAGAGCGAGACGAGGACGAGGACGGCATCCCGGACATCTACGAGATGGACCAGCCGGAATACCACCTCCGAATGGCCGCGATCCATGAAAAGAAGGCCGCTGAGCACCGCAGACTTGCGGAAATGGCGTCCTCCCAGGGCACCGACAGCGAGGGTCCGGCATGATCTGAGAGGCTTCAGGTCCGCAGTAGCCCGAAGAAGCTCCGCAGCACGTCCGTACGCGGCCCGCAGCGGGCCGGCAGAAGAGAAGACGAGGGAGATAGGCGATGAGCGCAGCCGACGACGGCGGAAACCGCAGCCTCGGGCAACTGGTGGCCACGGCCACCAGTGAACTGTCCGCACTGGTACACGACGAGATCGCCCTGGCCAAGGCGGAACTGCGGGAGGACGCCAAGCGCGTCGCGTTCGGCAGCACCGCCGCGATCGTGGCCGGAGTCCTGCTGCTCTTCTCCTTGCCGGTGCTCAGCTTCGCCCTCGCGTACGGCTTCCACGCGTGGACCGATCTTGGTCTGGCCTGGTGCTTCCTGATCGTGGGCGGGATCTACTGGTTCGTGGCGCTGCTGCTCGGCGCCATGGCCCTGCTGAAGTTCAAGAAGGTCAAGCCGCCGGAGAAGTCCATCGCCTCGGCCAAGGAGACCGCCGCCGTACTCGGCAACGCGAAGCCGCACCCGCGCGCGTCGGTCGGCCTCTCCCCCTCTGGCGCCCATGTTGTGACACGCTCGTCTGTATGACGGCCCCCGATTCCCCCGCTCGGCTTTCCTCCGGCGTACGACTCGACGGCCCGTGGACACACCGGCATGTCGCGGCGAACGGCGCGAGGTTCCATATCGCCGAGATGGGGGACGGCCCACTCGTTCTCCTGCTGCATGGCTTTCCGCAGTTCTGGTGGGCCTGGCGGCACCAGCTGCCGCGGCTCGCCGAGGCAGGTTTCCGCGCGGTCGCGATGGACCTGCGCGGAGTGGGCGGCAGCGACCGCACGCCCCGGGGCTACGATCCCGCCAACCTCGCCCTCGACGTCACCGGCGTGATCCGCTCGCTGGGCGAGCCGGATGCCGCGCTCGTCGGCCATGACCTGGGCGGTTACCTGGCGTGGACGGCGGCGGTGATGCGTCCGAAGCTCGTACGGCGGCTCGCCGTGTGCTCGATGCCGCATCCGCGCCGCTGGCGTTCGGCCATGCTGACCGACGCCAAGCAGAGCCGGGCGAGCAGCCACGTCTGGAACTTCCAGCGGCCCTGGCTGCCGGAGCGGCAGCTGGTCGCTGACGACGGAGCCCTGGTGGGAGGGCTGATGCGGAACTGGTCCGGGCCCCGCCAGCCGGACGACGCCTCGGTTGAGATCTACCAGCAGGCGATGAGCATTCCCTCGACCGCGCACTGCTCCATCGAGCCCTACCGGTGGATGATCCGCTCCCTCGCCCGACCGGACGGCGTCCAGTTCTACCGACGGATGAAGCGGCCGGTGCGCGTACCCACCTTGCACCTGCACGGCTCGCTCGACCCGGTGACGCGTGTGCGCAGCGCGGCGGGGTCCGGCGAGTACGTCGAGGCGCCATACCGTTGGCGGCTCTTCGACGGGCTGGGACACTTCCCTCCTGAGGAGGACCCGCTCGCCTTCTCGGCGGAGCTCGTCAACTGGCTGAAGGACCCCGAACCCGACCGGTGAGACCAGTCGCCGCGCGCGACATGCGAGGACGGCACAAGCCCGCTCGGGAGCGGCCGGAGCCCTCGGAGATACGCCTGTACGGGGCGAAACGGCCGAGCGGCGGCGCGTACCAGCGGGTCGATTCAGGCACACGTTCGACGAACTGCCAATTGCCCCTCGCATAGGCCAATTGACGGACCCCCGGGCGATTACCGACCTTGGGGCACGGGCAGAGTGCCGGGTATGGGCTGGACGCACGACTACCGTGACGCAGCGAACGACCGCGGCCCCGACGCCGCGCTAACCGTCTCCGATCGGGGCGGTCCCGGACATCCGCCGGGCCATGATCCCCGCATCGGCATTCCGCGTATCATCCGCCGCCGCGCCCGATGGGTGTCGGCGCGGCTGCGCCATCCGCGCAGCCGCTAGCACCGCCGCTAGGCAACGCTTCACCCATCACAGCGTTCCCCTCACCCGCCGCCATACGCGCGCACGCCGCGCGCTGTGGCGCGGGCACGAGGGGCACGTGATGCGCTCGGATGCCCGGCGCGCGGCGCACTCGCGAGGGTGCGCGCTGCGCCGCGCGTGCCTGCGGTCGCGCGCCGGGTGTGTGCGCCGGTGTGGCATGCCCGCGTGCGGGCGTACGCACCACCACGCGCCACATCCGTGCCCGACGCCCGGTGTCCGTTCCGTGGGCAACGGGTGGGCGCCGCGTCGGTGTGCTGGCGTGCGCCGAACACGGGTGGAGTGGGGTGCCGGCGCGTGTGCCGCGCCCGTGATCCGTACCGCCGGCGCGCGGAACGTCCACGGGCGCTGAGGCGTGCGCCCAGTGGCTGGCTCTTGCTGAGCATGGTGTGCGCCCAGCGCGCCCGTGGTTGCCCGGGCCCGGCTACCGCTGTGTGCTACCCCTGTGTGGCGTGCGCCCGGCCTGTGACGTGCGCCCGGCCAAGGGCGCGCCCGCCTGCGTGCGCCTCGCGCCCTCTCAGCCGGGCCCGTGCCGGGCACGGGCTCAGAGGGCGCAGCCTTCTGTGTCCACCTGTTCGTCGGCCGAGCGCCCCTTCGTGATGTCCTCGCGCACTTCGCTCGCCGTCAACGCGTATCCGGTCTTCGTGTCATCGAGGGAGCGGGCGAAGACAACGCCGTAGACGCGGCCCTGCGGGGTCAGCAGGGGGCCGCCTGAGTTGCCCTGCCGCACGGTCGTGTAGAGCGAGTAGACGTCGCGGTGAACGGTGCCCCGGTGGTAGATGTCGGGGCCGTTTGCCTGGATGCGGCCGCGGACGCGGGCGGCGCGCACGTCGAAGTCGCCGTTCTCCGGGAAACCGGCGACGATCGCGCCGTCACCACTGCCCGCGTCGCCCTCGGCGAACGTCAGCGCGGGCGCCCGCAGCGCGGGCACGTCGAGGACGGCGATGTCGCGCTTCCAGTCGTAGAGGACGACCTCAGCGTCGTACAGCTTGCCTTCGCCACCGATCTGGACGGTCGGCTCGTCGACGCCGCCGACGACATGGGCGTTGGTCATCACCCGGTGCGGCGAGAAGACGAATCCGGTGCCTTCGAGGACCTTGCCGCAGCCAGGGGCGGTGCCCACGACCTTCACGATGCTCTTCTGCGCGCGGGCGGCCACAGGGCTCCGGGCGAGCTTCGGATCGGGCGCAGGCACCGCGGTGATGGGTTCGTTGGCGAACGGCGAGAACACCTGTGGAAAACGGTTCTGCGAGAGGACCGAGCTGAAGTCGGCGAACCAGGTGTTGGCTTGCTCCGGCACCACGCGGGCCACACCGAGCAGCACCTTGGAGTTACGGACCTCCTTGCCCAGGGTGGGCAGCGAGGTCCCGGCGATGGCGGAGCCGATCAGCCAGGCGACGAGCAGCATCGCCACCACGTTGACGAGGGCGCCGCCCGTGGCGTCGATGGCGCGTGCTGGAGACCATGTGATGTACCGGCGGAGCTTGTTGCCGAGGTGGGTCGTGCACGCCTGCCCGATGGAGGCACAGACGATCACGATCACGACTGCCGAGACCGCGCCGAACGAACCCGGCGTGGCGTTGTCGGTCGTCTGGTCCCAGATCACGGGCAGCAGATACACGGCGACCAAGCCGCCGCCGAGGAACCCGATGACGGACAGCACGCCGACAACGAAGCCTTGGCGGTACCCGACGACCGCGAACCAGACGGCGGCGAGGAGCAGCAGAATGTCCAGCACGTTCACTGGGCCACCGTCTCACGCACGCCAGTCGAGCGGGACGTGCCGATCACGATCCCACGGCCGTTCCCAGCCGGCGTAGTGCAGGATGCGGTCGATGACCCCGGCGGTGAACCCCCAGACGAGGGCGCCGCCGACGAAGAACGCCGGTCCCTGGTGACCGCTCGGATGGACGGCGACGGCCCGGTTGGCCGGGTCCGTCAGCTCCACCACCGGCACGGTGAACACCCGGGCGGTTTCCGCCGAGTCGACCGGCGCGACCGGGCTGGGCCGCCGCCACCAGCCGAGGACCGGCGTCACGACGAACTCGCTGACCGGGATGTACAGCCGGGGCAGTACGGCGAACAACTGCACGCCGGACGGATCGAGCCCGGTCTCTTCCTCGGCTTCACGCAGCGCCGCGCGCAGCGGCCCCTCACCGGCCGGATCGCCGTCTTCGGGGTCGAGCGCGCCACCAGGGAAGGACGGCTGGCCCGGATGCGACCGCAAGGTCCCCGCACGCTCCATGAGCAGCAGCTCGGGCCCGGCACCCGCCCCGGCCGCGCCCTCCGCGCCGTCTCCGTCCCCGCCGTCCGCACCGGCCCCGAAGAGCACGAGCACGGCCGACTGCCGCCCGGCGCCGCTCGCCGGCGGCAGGAAGCGGCTGAGCTGGAGCGGCTCGATCGTCTCCGCCGCGCGCGCTACGGGCATCAGCCACTCGGGCAGTCCACGCCCGCTGACGATGACCTCGCTGTGGCGGGCGCCAGCCGGGCCCCGCGGGCCCCCCGCGCCACTGCTACCGCCCCGGCCGCCGTCACCGCGGCCGATATCACCGCGCCCGCCATCACCCCGGCCGTTGTCTCTGCGCTCGATGTCACCGCGGTCGGTGTCACTGCGGTCGGTGTCACTGCGGTCGGTGTCTCCGCTGCGGCCCTGCCGCGCGCCGTAGGAGCCTGCCGCGCCGCCTGGAGAGCTCGCGGCGGCCGTTTCGTACGAGGCGCCCGGGTCGTAGGAGCGTCCTGTTCCGTACGAACCGCCACTGCTGTACGAACCGTCACTGCCGTGCGAGCTGCCGCCGTCGTAGGTGCCCGTCACTCGGCCCCCAGCGGCGGAGCGGGCTGGCCGGGGAATCCAGCCGGAGGTCGCAACCGCTGACCCGGCTGGCCACCCATCTCGTACTTGAGCAGCTTCCGCGCCTTCTCGGGGTCGGTCTCTCCCTCGCCGTAGGACGGGCAAAGGGGAGCTATCGGGCAGGCGCCGCACGCGGGCTTGCGCGCATGGCAGATCCGGCGGCCGTGAAAGATGATCCGGTGCGAGAGCATCGTCCACTCACCCTTCGGGAAGAGCGCGCAGACCTCGGCCTCGACCTTCTCCGGGTCTTCCTGCGCGGTCCACTTCCAGCGCCGCACCAGCCGCCCGAAGTGTGTGTCCACGGTGACCCCCGGCACGCCGAAAGCATTCCCCAGCACCACATTCGCCGTCTTGCGCCCTACGCCCGGCAGACTCACCAGGTCTTCAAGCCGCCCCGGCACCTCGCCGCCGAAGCGGTCGCGGATCGCGGCTGACAGGCCCAGCAGCGACCGCGCCTTGGCCCGGAAGAAGCCCGTCGGGCGGATCAGCTGCTCCAGTGCGTCCGGGTCGGCGGCGGCCATGTCCTCCGGCGTCGGATAGGCCGTGAACAGGGCCGGGGTTGTCTGATTCACCCGCAGATCAGTGGTCTGGGCGGACAGCACCGTCGCCACCAGCAGCTGAAACGGGTCCTCGAAGTCCAGCTCAGGGTGCGCGTACGGGTACACCTCGGCCAGTTCTCGGTTGATCCGCCGCGCGCGGCGGACGAGCGCGAGCCGCGACTCTGGTTTGTTCGGTTTGTTACCCTTAGCGGCTTTCATGGTCTCGGCAGGAGGCTGTTCGCCCACAGCGGAATTACCGGACCCGGCCGCCTTCCCCCTGCTTCCGTCGGAGGGCCCCGCGGGCCCCTTGCCCTGTGCTCTCACCGGCGTATTGGACACTCGGCCAGCGTAAGGCCAGGCACCGACATCCGCCCCGACCGCAAGAAAACCACTGCCCAATCGCACCCCTGCCGTAGGGTCCTTGATGCCGGTGCGTCAAACTTGTGATTGATCGCACTGTTTTACCGTCCGGCATCATGGGGACCACGGTCCCCTGTGCATGTCGACAAGGAGAGATCTCGTGGACGACGTTCTGCGGCGCGCCCCGCTCTTCGCGGCGCTCGATGACGAGCAGGCCGCTGAGCTGCGCGCCTCCATGGGGGAGGCCACCCTCGCGCGGGGTGACGCGCTCTTCCACGAAGGGGACCCTGGCGACCGCCTGTACGTGGTCACGGAGGGCAAGGTGAAGCTGCACCGCACCTCCCCCGACGGCCGCGAGAACATGCTGGCCGTCCTCGGCCCCGGCGAGCTGATCGGCGAGCTGTCGCTGTTCGACCCCGGACCGCGCACCGCTACAGCTACGGCCCTCACAGAGGTAAAGCTGCTCGGCCTGGGTCACGGCGATCTTCAGCCCTGGCTCAACGCCCGGCCAGAAGTGGCCACCGCACTGCTGCGTGCCGTCGCACGCCGCTTGCGCAAGACCAATGACCAGATGTCCGACCTGGTCTTCTCCGACGTTCCGGGCCGCGTCGCCCGGGCACTCCTCGACCTGTCACGCCGCTTCGGTGTGCAGTCGGAAGAGGGCATCCACGTCGTGCACGACCTGACACAGGAGGAGCTGGCCCAGTTGGTCGGCGCCTCTCGCGAGACCGTCAACAAGGCGCTCGCCGACTTCGCAGGCCGCGGCTGGCTGCGCCTGGAGGCGCGCGCGGTCATCCTGCTCGACGTCGAGCGGCTGGCGAAGCGCAGCCGCTGACGGCGCGGCGGCCAGCGGCACGGACACCTGTCCACGCAGCCCACGCGCACGGACGCGCACACGCGTGAGTACACCGTGGCGGCGCGGGGACGGGGACAGTTCAAGACAGCACAAGAAGTGAAGAAGTAAAAGCAGTAGAAGCGGTAAGGGGCACCCGTCAATGGCGGGTGCCCCTTACCGCGCTCTCGTTACCGTGCGCTCGCGCACGGACACGCCTCCAGCGCGTCATCGCGGCGTCGGCGCGCCATGACGGCGCCGGTGGGTCAGATCAGGCCGTGCTCGCCGAGGTAGGCGAGCTGGGCGCGTACGGACAGCTCGGCGGCGGGCCACAGCGAGCGGTCCACATTCGCGTAGACGTGGGCGACGACCTCGGGGACCGACCGGAAACCGTTCTCGACGGCCGTCTCCACCTGGGCGAGCCGGTTGGCCCGGTGCGCCAGGTAGTACTCGATGGCTCCTCGCGCGTCGGCGAGCACCGGCCCGTGCCCGGGCAGCACCGTACTGACGCCGTCGTCCACCGCGAGCGAGCGCAGCCGCCGCAGCGAGTCGAGGTAGTCACCGAGCCGCCCGTCAGGATGGGCGACCATGGTCGTGCCCCGGCCGAGCACCGTGTCCCCGGTGAGCACCGCGCCGTCGGCCGGCAGATGGAAGGACAGCGAGTCCGCCGTGTGCCCCGGAGTGGGGACCACCCGCAGCTCCAGGCCGCCGGTGGTGACCACGTCGCCCGCCTCCAGCCCCTCGTCGCCGAGCCGCAGCGCCGGGTCCAGGGCCCTCACGTGCGTACGCGTCAGCTCGGCGAACCGCGCCGCTCCCTCCGCGTGATCCGGGTGGCCGTGGGTCAGCAGCGTCAGCGCGACGCGCTTGCCCGCACGCTCGGCAGTGGCGATGACGTTGGCGAGATGGCCGTCGTCCAACGGGCCGGGGTCGATGACAACGGCGAGGTCGGAGTCCGGTTCGGCGATGATCCAGGTGTTGGTGCCGTCCAGCGTCATGGCGGAGGGGTTCGGGGCCAGAACGCACACGGCCCGCTCGGTGGCAGGGCCGCCGATGACGCCACCGCGCGGCTGGCCGGGGAGTGCGGCTGCGTAGGTCATGCGCTGGCTCCGTCAGAGGCAGAGGGCGGGACAGGGGCGCCAGGGCCGTCAGAGGCACCTGAGGCGGGTGCAGCGGGCTCTGCACGACCCAAGGCGGCAGGAGGACCGGAGTTCGGAGCGTCAGGAGAGGCGGAAGCGCCAGCAGGGACGCCAGAGTCAGTAGAGGGGGAAGAGGCCGAGGAAGCAGGTGGGGCGGTCGGGACGTGGCGGGTGAACTCCTCATGCCCCGGCCAGCTCAGCTCGATCTCGCCATCGCGCAGTACCGCCCGCGCGAGCACAGGCGTGAGATCGCGGTTCGCCCCGGCGGCCAGCGCCTCGGCGGCCGTCTCGTACGCCTCCAGACGCCGCAGCGTCGAGATGGTCGGCGGCATCATCAGCAGTTCGCCCCGGTCGTAACCGGCGGCCGCCTCCCGTGGCCGAATCCAGACCGTACGGTCCGCCTCCGTCGAGGCGTTCCTGGTCCGCTGGCCAGCGGGGAGCGCGGCGACGAAGAACCAGGTGTCGTAGCGGCGCGGCTCGAACTCCGGGGTGATCCAGCGCGCCCAGGCAGCCAGCAGATCCGAGCGGAGCACCAGGGAGCGGCGGGCGAGGAAGTCGGCGAAGGACAGGTCATGGGCGACGAGCGCGGCGCGATCCGCCTCCCAGTCCTCGCCGGTGATGTCGGCGACGACGGTGTCCGCGCTCGGCCCCGCCAGCAACACCCCGGCCTCTTCGAAGGTCTCGCGGACCGCCGCGCACACAATGGCCTGCGCCGTCGTCTCGTCAGTCCCCAGCCGTGCTGCCCAGTCCGCGCGGGAAGGACCGGCCCAGCGGGTGTCGCGCTGTTCGTCACGCACGTCCACTGACCCGCCCGGATAGGCGTACGCGCCTCCGGCGAAGGCCATGGAGGCGCGTCGGCGCAGCATGTAGACGGCGGGGCCCGTGTCGGCGTCCCGCAGCAGGAGCACGGTCGCCGCCTGGCGCGGAGCGGCGGGCTGGAGCTCACCGCTCGCGAGCGCCCGGATGCGCTCCGGCCACTCCGGCGGATACCAGGCCGCAGCCTGCGTGGCCCCGGCCTCGGTCTCAGCCTCGGCCCTGGCCTCTGCCTTGGCCTTAGCCTTAGCCTTCGGCATGGACGATCCCAGACCATTCGTAGTGGACATGGCCGGATGCTATGCGCTGGTGCGCGGATGTTCGAGAGGGAGCCGTTAAGGCCGGATGCACCCTCACCCCGGCGTCCGTACTCCCGTCACCGCCTCGCGCACCGGGCAGCGGCCGTGAGCCAGCGCAGCTCACAGCCGCACCAGCGGCGGCGCCCCATCCGTTCACCAGGCATCGAGTCGAGCGTCGTGTCAGCGCTCGCTGGTTCAGCTGGTTCAGCCGGTTCAGGAGTGCCGTGTCAGCGGTCGCCGGTCCCGGTGCCGTGTCAGTGGTCGCGTCAGGCGTCGACGACCTCGACCTGGAGCTCGATCTCGACCGGCGCGTCCAGCGGCAGCACCGTTACCCCCACAGCGCTACGCGCGTGCACGCCCGCGTCGCCGAGCACCTCGTGCAGCAGCTCGCTCGCGCCGTTGATGACACCGGGCTGCCCGGTGAAGTCCGTCGCCGAGGCGACGAAACCCACGACCTTCACCACGCGCGCGACCCGGTCCAGATCACCGATCTGCGACTTGACGGCGGCGAGCGCGTTGAGCGCGCAGATCCGGGCCAGCTCCTTGGCCTCTTCCGCGGTGACCTCGGCGCCGACCTTGCCGGTCAGCGTCAGCTTCCCTTCGACCATCGGAAGCTGGCCCGCCGTGTAGACGTAAGGGCCGGTCCGGACGGCCGGGACATACGCGGCGATCGGCGCGACGACCTCGGGCAGGGTCAGACCCAGCCCGGCGATCTTCTGCTCGACAGCGCTCATGCTGTCTTCTCCCGCTTGAGGTAGGCCACCAACTGCTCAGGGTTGTTCGGTCCCGGTACGACCTGGACGAGCTCCCAGCCGTCCTCGCCCCAGGTGTCCAGGATCTGCTTAGTCGCATGCACGAGCAGCGGCACGGTCGCGTATTCCCACTTGGTCATGGTGCCGACTGTAATGCCTCTCTCCGGGAGCCTCATGCGTAGCCCGGGAGGGGACTGGTTAGGCTCACTTACGTGAGCAGGCTCCATGTCGTTAGTGGCAAGGGCGGCACCGGCAAGACCACGGTCGCCGCGGCACTCGCGCTGGCTCTCGCCGCTGAGGGCAAGCGCACCCTGTTGGTCGAGGTTGAGGGCCGACAGGGCATCGCCCAACTCTTCGAGACGGAGGCGCTGCCGTATGCAGAACGCAAGATCGCCGTCGCTCCGGGCGGCGGCGAGGTACACGCCCTGGCGATCGATCCCGAGCTCGCCCTCCTCGACTACCTCCAGATGTTCTACAAACTGGGCGGTGCCGGGCGGGCGCTGAAAAAGCTCGGCGCCATCGACTTCGCCACGACGGTCGCGCCCGGTCTGCGGGACGTCCTGCTGACCGGCAAGGCGTGCGAGGCGGTACGGCGCAAGGGCAAGGACGGCCGGTACGCGTACGACTCCATCATCATGGACGCACCCCCGACGGGCCGGATCACCCGCTTCCTCAACGTCAACGACGAGGTCGCCGGGCTGGCCAAGATGGGCCCGATACACAACCAGGCGCAGGCTGTGATGCGCGTCCTCAAGTCCCCGGAAACGGCCGTGCACTTGGTGACGCTGCTGGAGGAGATGCCTGTCCAGGAGACGATGGACGGCATAGCTGAGCTGCGCGCCGAGGGCCTTCCGGTCGGCGGGATAGTCATCAACATGGTGCGGCCCGCGATCCTCGACGCGACGACCGTGGACACGGCCGGCGCCGAGCAGCGGGGGGAGATCGCGCAGGTACTCTCCCGCGTCGGCCTCGGCTCGGCGCGGTCGGGCGGCCGCGCCGAGCGGCTGGTCGAGCCGCTGCTGGAGCAGGCACGCGAACACGCGGAACGGGTGACGCTGGAGCGCGACCAGCGTGCCGAACTGGCGGATCTCGCTCTGCCTACCCATGAGTTGGAGCTGCTGACCGACGGCGTGGACCTGGCCGGTCTCTACCAGCTGGCGGCGGATCTACGGAAGCAGTGGGCGGCGTGAGCGGTCCCGCGCACGCCGTGGGCCGCGCGGGCGCGACACACCCGGCGGCGGCGCGCCCCACCGCCGCGGCCGCGGCCCCTGACAGGCACACGCACACGCACACGTGCGGGCGTGGGCACCGGCACGGGCACAGCAGGCACGAGCGCGTTGACGGCTACGAGCACGGGTACGGGCAGGAGGCGGCATGACCATGGACGCGGCGCCACGGCTGGAAGCCGACGCGGTGCTGGACGACCCGGGGACGCGCATCGTGGTGTGCTGCGGTTCCGGCGGTGTCGGCAAGACCACGACGGCGGCGGCGCTCGGCGTACGGGCGGCCGAACGGGGCCGGAAGGTCGTCGTCCTCACCATCGACCCGGCACGACGGCTGGCGCAGTCGATGGGCATCGACTCACTCGACAACGTGCCACGCCAGGTCAAGGGCATCGATGGTGCGGCGGGCGGCGAGCTGCACGCCATGATGCTGGACATGAAGCGCACCTTCGACGAATTCGTCGAGGCGCATGCCGACGCCGAGCGGGCCAACGCGATTCTGCGGAATCCCTTCTACCAGTCCCTGTCGGCTGGTTTCGCGGGCACGCAGGAGTACATGGCCATGGAGAAACTCGGCCAGCTCCGCGCCCGCGACGAGTGGGACCTGATCATTGTCGACACCCCGCCGAGCCGGTCAGCACTGGACTTCCTCGACGCGCCCAAGCGGCTCGGCTCATTTCTCGACGGCAAGTTCATCAAACTGCTGATGGCTCCGGCGAAGGTCGGCGGCCGGGCGGGGATGAAGTTCCTGAACGTCGGGATGTCCATGATGACGGGGACCGTCAGCAAGCTGCTCGGCGGCCAACTGCTGCGGGACGTGCAGACTTTCGCGGCGGCGATGGACACCATGTTCGGCGGCTTCCGGACGCGCGCTGACGCCACGTATCAGCTGCTCCAGGCGCCCGGAACGGCCTTCCTGGTGGTCGCCGCCCCCGAGCGGGACGCCCTGCGCGAAGCGGCGTACTTCATCGAGCGGCTCGACGCTGAGCACATGCCGCTCGCGGGGCTCGTGCTGAACCGGGTGCACGACAGTGGCGCGGCACAGCTTTCGGCGGAAAGGGCACTGGCCGCCGCAGAGAGCCTGCTGACGGCCGCAGCGGAGGACGCGGACGGGAACGGGAACGGGAAAAAAGCTGCGGTCAACTCAACAGAAAATCTTCCCGGCGGTCGCATTGTGGATCACGAGACCGGGCAAGTACGAGAAGGCCCCTCCAAACCCTTGGCACACCCTCCACACGACTCAGCAGGACCTATCGCAGACACAGTCGCACCGCCCTCCGACGACGGCCCTCACGCCGCGATCCACACCGAAAGCCGCACCACCGCCGCCACAGAATCGGCAGCTCGCCCGGCCGCTCCTGACGCCGAGGTCGTCTCTCTCCCGGAGACCACGGCGGAGACAGCGACCGGGTCCGCAGCCAACATCAGCGCAGCCACCATCAGCGACGAGCCCGGCGACGAACCCAGCGATGAGCTCGTTCCTGGCGACGCCCCCGACGCCGGACAGAGCGAGCTGCGGAGCACCGCTGCCGGTGCGGCTGGCGCAGAGCAGCTCACCGCGGCTCTGCTGCGCCTGCATGCCGAGCGCATGTCGGTGCTGGCCCGCGAGCGGCGCACGCGGGATCGTTTCACCGCGATGCACCCCGAGGTCCCGGTGGCCGAGGTCACGGCGCTGCCGGGCGATGTGCACGACTTGGCGGGGCTGCGGACCGTAGGCGAGCGCCTAGCCGCGCAGTAGCGGCACGGCAACGGTAACGACGGCGACGGCGACGGCGCAAGCCTGGCAGCCTGTGCCGCGCACACGGCTGCACGAACGGCGGAATCGCTGGAAGATTACGCCGCAGAACCGACCAGCCAGCCGCTCAAGCAGCCAGCAGCCGATCAGCCAGGGCCAGCGAACCGACCGGTACCAACGGCGCGCGGGCGCGACCCGATTCAGCCAGACACCAGCTCCCCGAGCCGCCCTACCCGGAAACCGTCATGTTCACGACTTCGTGCTCGTCCACCGTTCACGACTCTCGTGGCTCTCGCGTCTCTCGTTCTCGTCCACGACTCTCACGCTCGTCGTGCCTTCCGGTGGCTTCATTACCCGAATTACCCGAGTCGCAGGGGGGAGGTTCGCAAACGGGGCAACACGCCGGGCGCGCACAACAATGCGCTGCGCAGAGATCCGGCCAGAGAAAGCCACAGAAACAAGACGGTGTAACCCAACTGCGCGACTGCACAGGGCGCACGTCGGCTGTAACGCGCTGCCAAATACCGCACAGGACTCTGCCGGGCGAGCACTGGCCCAGCAGTGATCACCGCACGTCGGCTGACGGACTGTCGCGTCAAGCGGCGAGTTGCGGAGTCGCTGGCGGTCGGCCTGCGGTCAGCTGGCTAGCCGGACTGGCAGGCGCGATGCCCTCGCGATGAGCTGTTGGAGTGTCTGCTGCCGCTAACCAACGGCGGCGTAGTCGTTGTCGTACTCCTCCTCTTCGATGCAGACGGGCAGGATGCCCGCGCCGCGCTCGTATTCGGTGCGGGCGGTCTCCAGGAGTCTCCGCCAAGAGGTGACCGTCGGGCGGCGGCGTAGCAATGCTCTCCGCTCACGCTCGGTCATACCGCCCCACACGCCGAATTCAACGCGGTTGTCCAGCGCGTCAGCAAGGCACTCCGTACGCACCGGACACCCGGTGCAGACAGCTTTTGCCCTGTTTTGTGCCGCGCCTTGAACGAATAGTTCATCCGGATCGGTAGTGCGGCAGGCTGCCTGCGCACTCCAGTCGGTTACCCAGCCCATGCTGGCGCCGTCCTCTCCCGAATTGAGGCTCCCCCACGGCGACAAACGGCATATTCACCGTCGCCAGTTGAGGACGTTACGGAAGGTGGGCAGGGCGCAACACCCCCTGCGGGCCCAATCTTGGATGGCCCGAACGGACTATGCGTACGCGGCAGATCACCCAACGGAGTGAGCTGGCGACATAGGCGACCAACCCGGCAATTCGGGATAGTCTGCCCAGTCAGCGGGGGATACCTCAGGACACATGTCAGTAATACGGACAGGTCTCATCACTCACTGGAGTGACACGAGAGGTGTTGCGACAGCGTACGACTGGGGCTGGCGTGAAACAGCGTATGCGAACACCTGGGCGCCTGTCCGGCGAATGAGAACGTAGGCTGCGTTCATGGGAAAGAAGCGCTCCGGCGGAGGTCTCACCACGACCCAGCAGGCCGCGAAGTTCCTCGGCGTCAGCGTCCTCTCCGGAGCGGTGCTGGCAGGGCTCGCGCTGCCGGCGGCAGGCATGCTCGGCCTCGCCGCCAAGGGTTCCGTCGAAGGTTTCGACGAAATACCAGCCAACCTCAAGACGCCTCCGCTGAGCGAGCGGACCACGATCCTCGACGCCAAGGGCGGCGAGATCGCGAAGGTCTACTCCCGCGACCGCACCGTGGTGAAGCTGAAGGACATCTCGCCGTACATGCGGAAGGCGATCGTCGCCATCGAGGACGCCCGCTTCTACGAGCACGGCGCGATCGACCTCAAGGGCGTGCTGCGCGCGCTCAACAAGAACGCCCGGTCCGGCGGCGTGTCCGAGGGCGCCTCGACTCTGACGCAGCAGTACGTGAAGAACGTGTTCGTCGAGGAAGCGGGTGACGACCGCGACAAGGTCGCCGCGGCCACCCAGCAGACCATCGGCCGCAAGATCAAAGAACTGAAATACGCGATCCAGGTCGAACAAGAGCTGGGCAAGCAGCGCATCCTGCAGAACTACCTGAACATCACCTTCTTCGGGCAGCAGGCGTACGGCGTGGAAGCCGCCGCCCAGCGGTACTTCAGCAAGAGCGCCAAGGACCTGAACCTGGAACAGTCCGCGCTGCTCGCCGGGATCGTCCAGTCACCGAGCCGGTACGACCCGGTCAACGACACCGAAGAGGCGACCAAGCGGCGTAACACGGTGATCCAGCGCATGGCCCAGGTGAAGGACATCAGCGCGGCACAGTCCAGGGCCGCGCAGAGGAAGCCGCTCGGCCTGAAGATCAGCAAGCCCAAGAACGGCTGCATCACCGCGGTCGACGGCGCCGGTTTCTTCTGTGACTACGTGCGCGAGGTCTTCCTCAAGGACCCGGTCTTCGGCAAGTCCCGCGAGGAACGGGTCAAGCGCTGGAACCAGGGCGGCCTGACGATCCGTACGACGCTCGACCCGCAGGCACAGAAATCGGTGCAGCAGTCGATAAGCGATCACGTGTACCAGTCGGACCCGGTCGCCACCGCCGTCTCCCTCATCGAGCCGGGCAGCGGCAAGGTGCTGGGGATGGGCCAGTCCAGGCCGTACGGCTTCGGCGAGAACCAGACCCAGATCAACTTGTCGGCCGACAAGAAGATGGGCGGCTCGAACTACGGTTTCCAGACCGGCTCGACGTTCAAGCCGATCACCGCGGCGGCGGCCCTGGAGCAGGGCACGTCCCCGAACCAGAGCTATTCCTCCCCGTACGAGATGGAATACCCGAGCCCGGTGTCCACCTGCGACGGCACCTGGCGAAACGCCGGCGAGACGGTCGCGAACGAGAACCGCAGCGAGGTCGGCCCGTACCGGATGAAGGAAGCGACCGCGAAGTCGGTCAACACCTACTTCGTCCAGCTGATCAGCGACATCGGCGTCTGCCCGGTCACCGAGCTGGCCGACAAGATCGGCGTGCGGCCCGCGAGCGGCGGGAAGCTCGACCAGGTCCCGTCGATCACACTCGGCACCTCCGGGATGTCCCCGCTGGTCATGGCCAACGCCTACGCGACCTTCGCCAACCGGGGCATCTACTGCACCCCGGTCTTCATCGAGTCGATCACCAGCGCCAGCGGGAAACCGATGAAGGTCCCGCAGTCGACGTGCTCCCGGGCCATGTCCGAGAAGACCGCCGACACCATCAACACCCTCCTGCGTGGTGTCGTCGAGGACGGCACCGGCAAGAAGGCAGGTCTGAGCAGCCGGGCAAGCGCCGGTAAGACGGGCACGACGGACGAGCGGAAGGCCGCCTGGTTCGTCGGCTACACCCCGAACCTGGCGGGTGCGGTCTGGGTGGGCGGCCCCGGCGAGAGGGGCGTCGAGATGGAGAACATCACCATCGGCGGCGTGTACCACGACAAGGTCTACGGGGCGGACACACCCGGCCCGATCTGGAAGGACGCCATGAGCGGCGCCCTCAACGGCAAGGCCGCGCCGGACTTCGTCACGGTACCCATCGCCGACCCCGACAAGGGCAAACACGACGACGACCGCGAGGACGGCGACGACCAAGGCAACGACAAGCCCGGCGGCCCTGGCGGCGGCGGTGGCAACGGCGGGGACGACCCGTGGCCGGACATCAGCATCCCGCCGGACATCATCGGCGGCGGCGACGGATGGCCTGACCTGCGCTGACGCCGACCCCAACAGCGGTACAAGCGCTACCAGCGCTATGAGCGATATAGAGGAACAGCGACAGCTCAGCGTGGAGGGGCGCCCCGAAGTCTCCGGGGCGCCCCTCCACGTATCAAAACAACCGAACCAAGCCGCCGACCGACCGCTTTCCAGCCGCCTGGCCCGCGTCGTCCCTGGTCAGCGCATCAGCGCAGCCAGGACAGAAGCCCAGCGGTCACCAGCGGCCCGCAGCCCGGTGTCCCCACAGCGCGGCAGCCCCGCAGCCCGGCGGCGGGCAGTCGCTCAGCCCGCCAGCAGTCGCTTGACCACGGCGGCCACCCGACCGCCCTCGGCGCGGCCGGCGACCTTCGGGTTCACGATCTTCATCACGGCGCCCATCGCGCGCGGTCCCTCAGCACCGTTCGCCGCGGCTTCCGCGACCGCCTCGGCGACGAGCGCGTTCAGCTCCTCGTCCGAAAGCTGCTTGGGCAGATACTCGGCGAGCACCTCGCCCTCGGCCCGCTCCCGCGCCGCCGACTCCGCACGACCGCCGTCCGAGAACGCCTCGGCCGCCTCGCGCCGCTTCTTGGCCTCTCGCGCGATGATCTTCTCGACCTCGGCGTCGGACAGCTCACGAGCGCTCTCGCCCGCGACCTCCTCCTTGCTGATGGCCGTGATGGTGAGCCGGAGGGTGGACGAACGCAACTCATCGCGAGCCCTGATCGCCGCGGTGAGATCGTCCTGAAGCCTGGTCTTGAGCGTGGTCATACCGTCGAGTCTGCCAGTACACGGCACGGAACGCCGCGTGATTTCGTGGTGGTCCGTGTTACTGCGACGATGGGACGTATGCGCGCGCAATACGGAGTACCCCTGGGAATGGCCGCTGGACTCACGGCAGTCGGGGCGGCCGGGCTGGCCTACGCCGCCGGCTTCGAAGCTCGCTCGTTCCGCCTCCGACGGGTCAGCGTGCCCGTACTGCCACCTGGCATGGAGTCGCTGCGGGTCCTCCAGGTCTCCGACATCCACATGGTGTGCGGGCAGCGCAAGAAGCAGCGCTGGCTCCAGAAGCTCGCCGGGCTCCGGCCCGACTTCGTCGTCAACACGGGCGACAACCTCTCCGACCCGGAAGCGGTCCCCGAGGTGCTCGACGCGCTCGGGCCGCTGATGGACTTCCCCGGCGCGTACGTCTTCGGCTCGAACGACTACTACGGCCCCAAGCTGCGCAACCCCGCCCGCTACCTGATGGAGAAGGCCAGCGGGCGGCACGGCCTCAATGGGAATGCCCCGGTCGTCGGCGCCATCCACAACCCGTGGGAAGAGCTGCGGGACACCTTCGACGCGGCGGGCTGGGTCGGCCTCTCCAATACCCGGGGCCGCCTGAAGCTGGACGGTATCGAGATCGCGCTGACGGGACTGGACGACCCGCACATCAAGCGCGACCGGTACGCGGAGGTCGCCGGTGGCCCGGACCCGGACGCGGACCTCTCCCTCGCCATCGTCCACGCCCCGTATCTGCGCTCCCTCGACGCCTTCGCCGCCGACGGCTACCCGCTGATCCTCGCCGGGCACACCCACGGCGGCCAGCTCTGCATCCCCTTTTACGGCGCCCTGGTCACCAACTGCGACCTGGACACCGACCGCGTCAAGGGCCTCTCCACCCACCGCGCCGGCGGCCACCGCTCCTACCTGCACGTATCGGCAGGCTGCGGCACCAACCGCTTCACCCCGATCCGCTTCGCCTGCCCCCCAGAGGCCACCCTGCTGACCCTCACCGCCCGCGAAGCCTGACCCTTCCGGGCAGATCCCTCTGCTGCCTGCCTTTCTGCGTCCTGCCTTCCTGCGGTCCGCTGCTTCCGTGCGCTCCCGGCGCCCGGAAGCAGCGGACCGCAGCGCGCCTCCGCCACTGCGGGCGCCCGCACCGCCATCGCTCCGGCCCAGGTCAGCCCCGCCTGCGAGGGGCCGATAACCGGATTTCGTCTACGGCGAGAGGTCCGCTAAAGTAGAGCTCGTTGCTTCGGGGTGTAGCGCAGCTTGGCAGCGCGCTTCGTTCGGGACGAAGAGGTCGTGGGTTCAAATCCCGCCACCCCGACAGAGTAAGACCAGGTCAGGGGCCTGATCCGCAGTGCGGGTCGGGCCCCTGAGTGGTTTCCTGGGTTCCTTGGGAGCCGTTTGGGAGCGGGATTCGGAATCCGGCTCCCAAAACATCCCCCTCACAAGCAGCACCAGGTCCATCATGCGGAGGCGGTCGATCACACGCGCGACTGCGGTGTACTACAGCGCGAAGCGGCTGCTGACACGAACGGCCCGTGCAGGCACCTTCCTCTCCTGCCACCATCTGCCGACCAGAGCCGGGCCGCCCCCGACGCCCCGGCCTCCGAGTTCGGGGGCCTTCTCCCCGCAGGCGGCCGAGCAGGACCTCGGCCGAGTTGGCCTTGCCTTCCCAGCGCGACGGCGTTTACCTCATTGAATCCGATGGGACCGCTCACGACCGACTCCACGGAATGGGGCGCGCGCAGGACGGTGCTCGCGCGCCCCATCACGACCAGGACAGCTCCGAGCCGCCCGCCAAGGGAACAGACCTTGCCAGTGATCACCGCGGTGTGCCCCTTGATTAGGTCATGACGCCGGAGGCCGACGTGCAGGATGCAGGCACCCCGGGCGTCGTCGCGTCTGCAATTAGCAGATGAGTACGCATCTTGTGTCCTAAATCCGGGATTGGGAGGCGAATTTGATGGTCAGTCATGTGTTCGGCCACCTTCCTTGCTTGGGTGCATTGTGTAGCAAGGCACCTGTCTGTGAAGGAAGTTATCCTTGAGCCTCACTGTCGACTCGTCGGGCCTCTTCTTCTCCTCCAGCCGCTGATCCGCGTTGCGCGAGTCCTCCCGCCAGCGTGCCACCCGCCTCCCAGCGGCGCTCCACCGCTCGCCGTTCGGCCCCCTCCAGCGCGTGGATGTCCCCACATCGCCCCCAGCGATGGTGTCCCAACCCGCTCTACTTCCATGGCATCAGACCGGACAATCCACAGGTAGGGCGCGACTCGGCCAGGGCCCCGCAGACCAGCCAGGTGCCGAATCAGCCAGGGGTATCACTTCCCGTGGCGCCTACACCTGGGAGCGTGACCAGTCGTAGCGCTGGGTCACAGACACCTGCAAGCCCCAGTTCAGGGCCGGTCACGGACTGGCAAGATTGGCCCTTGCGTCGTGTGTCCTGTCGTTCGTGCCTGTTGCAGAGCGCCGGGCCAACTCCGTAAGGCTCGACGGAGGAGTCTCGTCGACGGCACAAGATGGACTCACTGACGGTGTATCACGTCAGCAGCCTCCGACAGACGACAACAGTCACCTGGAGACCGCTTGCGGTCCAAGTCCGGTCAAAGGGCGTCATCCGGCGCGCGGGTAGACGACACAAGGGGCGGCCACGCCAGCATGGATTCCGCGGTCGTGCATGAGAACGCGGTGCAGCGGAAGGTGAAACCCATGCCCAAGCTCACGGAGGAGCAGAAGCGGCAACGAGCGGCCAAGCGTGCTCTGCGCTCAGCCCTCGACGCCGAAGCGGATGACCAGCGGCGCCGCGAGCGGGTTGAGCGGTGGAAACGAGAAGGTACACGCCTCAGCTGGGCGGAGTACGTGGCCGGTGAGCCATGTCGGGGTTGCGGTCAGCCCATGACGGACGAGCTGGGGAGCTGGTCGCCCCTCATGAAGTTGTCCGAGGCGGAGAAGCGTGAGTACGAGGAAGCCGACCGGACGTTCCGCGAGCGGCACGCCGACTGCAGGGGTGGTCGGTGGAGCATCAGCGGTTCTCGGGTGACGCATTGCAGCTTCTGTTGCCCGCCACCGCCGATGGGGCCGCAGCAGACGGAGAAGCTCGCCAGGCTGTTCGCTTCGTGGCCCTCACGAGAGGAACGCAAGAAGGAGCTCGATACTTGGGACCTCACTCTCCGTTGCGACCATGTGGTGCCACACATTCAGCATCGCGAGCACAGCTACGTTTCCACCCGCGTCGTCGATTGCCCAGAGTGCGGGGAGCGTCGCGGCATAGTGAGCAGTGAGCGGGTAGGGCCCGCGTACCGCGATGACGGGACCGTCCGTGAGCGGGCGGCAGCCGATCGAGAGAGGCTCGCCCGGGAACTGGCAGCCGCCGAGGCGAAGCTGACCCGTCAGCAGAAGAACGCGGCGGCAACCCAACGGCGCATCGCCGAGCTCCAGGAAGAACTCGGCAGTGAGCCCTCATGAGACGAAGCGCAGTCAGCGACACCGGGTCATGTCCCGGCCTCTCTTGCAATGGGTTGCCGACCGGGAGCCCTGGTGTATCGAGGCGTCAGGACTCAGAGGCCGGATCACGCCCCGGCCAGTGCTTCGGCGGGGCGACGGCCGGGTCCGTGATCTGGAGGCGCTTCTGCCGGGTCGGGTCGATCGACGTCAGAGAGACGAGACGCTGGCCGTCAGCTGTTTCGAGTTCGGACAGGGCGTGAGGAAGGGCCGCGCAGACAGTGGCGATCGCCGTGCCCAGGCCCACCAGACCACCGTGCTTGTTGTTCTGGCGGTACTCGATGCGGTGCAGGCCTGACTGTGCGATGGCCGCCACTTCGAGTGGCCGGCTGAGCTGCTTGGTGTCGTTGGTGATGACGACCTCGAAGCCGTCGGCCTTGGCCTTGGCGTACAGCTCGATGTCCTTCGTGCCCGTCCAGCCCTTGAGCTCGTGGACGTGGACGACTTCATGTGCCTTCAGCAGGATGTGCACGATCTCGGCCATGGGGCGGGGCACGTTCTCGTCGAGCAGCAGTTTCAAGCGACGACCTGCCGGGGCTCGCTGCTGCCATAGCTGTCGACGTACTCGCTGAAGTCGGCGGCGTCCCGGGCGGCCTCGGCCGTCACGCCTGGGTAGAACTCACCGATCTGGTCCGGCGGGATGCCGTCTCTTACGAGGGCAGCGACATCTGACGCTGGGATCCTGGTGCCTTGGATGACCGGTTCGCCGCCGCGGACCGACTCATCGACCGCGACGTGCTCACGGGGGGCGAGCAGAGCGGGAATGCTGCGGCCGTCCTTATAGAAGGGCGCGAGAACATCCACCATCTGGTGGATGACCACATTGCCCCCCTTGATCAGGTCTACCGCGTGGTCGGGTTCAGCCAGATAGATCGTGTCCGGGCCCGCGACGAGTTTGTACGAGGAGAGGTACTCCCACTCGCCGAGGTCTTCCCGGAGCGTGTTCAGCGCACGGCGGATCTTCTGCAACGAAGCCTCTTCGCGCAGCTGCACACAGATACGGAGTGCAACAACGTCGCGGAACGAGTAGAGGATCGGCCTCTCGCTGGAGATCTCGGGCACGAGCACGGCGCCCTTGGGCCCGGAGGCTCGGCGCCAGTGGGACAGCTGGCGCAGCGTCGCGCCGGAAAGAGCCGCGGCGAGTTTGGGTTCGTACGACACCGCGTGCCTCCTTCCGTCTTCCGCCCCCATCGATATCGGCCTGAACGTACCCCATTCTCCTAGAGGCCACTCAGCACAGAAACCGAAGGGCCCATTCAGGGTGAGCCGGGGACGCCGGACGCCCGCATGCCGCATACGCCGCTGCCACAGTAATCGCCACAGGCCAGCACACATCCATGGCATTTTCGGCCGCCCACCGGCGGCGCCCGGATGCGCCGCGTAACCTCACGGGTATGGAGGTTTCCGCATCCGGCGCAGCTCACGACGCCGACGAGGAGGCGCGTCGGCGACTGGACGCGTACACGTACCTCAGCGCGCCGGAGCGGCTGGAACACGTCGCGATCATGCGGATCTTCTGCGGAACGCTGCTGGCGGATCTCGCCGTCCCGGACATCATGGCGAAGCTGCGCCAGGCTGATGGTTCCGCCTCAGGGCTCGACGCCGACACCCTCACGGTCCGGCTGGAACAGCTGGTGCAGTGGGGAAATCTGCTGCGCAGCAGCCACACGGTAAAGGCGTCCAGCATCAGCGAGTACCAGCGTTCCCGCGCGCGCTACCAGCTGTCGAAACTGGGCGAACGCATCCAGCGAGACGCCGACGGGGTCCTGGCCGAGGCCGACGCCGCCCGCGAGGTGAGCAACGAACTTCTGGCACTGGTCGAGCGCGGACTGCGGGAGCTGGCCGACCTCGTGACCGCGCCGGGCGGCATCGAGCCACAGAACGGGCTGGAGCGGATCAGCACGCTGTTCGTGCAGTTCACCGAGTTCGCGGACTCCATACGCGACTTCTACGCCTACCTCGGCCAGGTGCTGTCCCGCTACGACCTGGACAGTGCCGAGTACCAGGGCTTCAAGGAACTCCTCCTGGACTACGTCGAGGCGATCACGGAGGACGTGGCGTTCCGCGCGCCCCGTATCTCGGGGGCTTTGGACACCCTGTGGCCGCACATCCCGGCCCTGCTGGACCGACTGGACACCCATGCCCAGGGACTTGCCGGGCTGTCTCCGCAGGGCGAGAACCGCATGGAGATCCGGGTCCAGCGCAGCCGGGGCCGCGAGCTCGCGGACTGGGAGGGCCTGCGCGGCTGGTTCAGGGACACCGACGGTCAGGGCAGCCAGGTCGACCAGCTGCGGGACGCCACGCTGCGCGCGTTGCAGTCGCTGCTCGCCAATGCCAAGCGGATGCTGCGGTCGGCCACCGGGGAGATGTCCCGGCGCAAGGATCTGCTGCGGCTGGCCCGCTGGTTCGACGAAGCGGCGCCGCAGGACGCACACGACATCGCCGTCGCTGCCTTCGGACTGTACGGCGCCCGCCATCTGGGCATACCTCCGGCCACCGACGAGGTGGTGCCCGCCTATACGAGTTGGTGGACAGGGCCGGTGGTCGAGGTACCGGTGGCCCTGCGTGAGAGGGGCAGCCGCGCCCAGCGGGGCCGGGCGTCCGCGGTGGAGGACCACTCCGCGCAGAAGCAGCGACTGCGGGAGGCCGCCCGTCAGCGGGCGGCGGCCAGAGCAGCGGCGGCGGACGAACTGCGCAGCGCGTCCGGCAGGTTCGCTGAGGTACGCCTCACCTCGGCGGCGCTCGGCCTGCTCCTGGAGCTGCTGGCCACGGCACTCGGAAACGCGCGGCTCAGCAGGCACGTCAGCACGGACGGGGAGAGGACAGCGGGGTTCGACCTCGACTCGGCCAGCAGCGAAGAAGCCGAACTGCGTATCCGGCTCACCGTGCGCCGGACGCCGGGCACGCGGACGGTGCTGTACTCGGCCGACGGTGACCTGTTGCTGGACGACCTGGAGCTGGACATCGGTCGTATCTCCGCCACGGTCGACGGCGAAGCGGAGGCGAGCGTGTCATGACCCTTCCCTCGTCTCACGACGTGGCCCTGGCGGCCGAGCGCCGTACCGCCGCCCGGCTACTGCTCGCCCACCCCCTGGTCGCGTCGGACGGCCCCCACGCCGACCTCTTCCCGCTCATCCGCAGGCACGCCGACTGGCTGGGCAAACGGTTCCAGCAGGTGCTCGGCTACCGCCTGCTGGTCGACAGCTCCTACGCCCGGCTGTTCAAGGCGGGGCTGGGGGCGGGCTCGGGACACCGGCTGGAGCGCTCCACCGGCACCCCCTTCGCCCCACACACGTACGCCTGCCTCGCCCTGGCCCTGTCCGTGCTGGTGACCGCGCCCGAGCAGATGCTGCTGTCGCAGCTGGTCGCCGACATCAGGGCCGCCGCGGCCGACGCGGGGATCGAGCTGGCGGAGACGGGCCGGGTGGCCGGGAAACGGACCCTGGTCGCGGCTCTGCGCCAGTTGGTCGATTGGGGCGTGCTCATCGAGACCGAGGGCCATGTGGCCGCGATCGCGCAGGACGCGGGCGGAGAGGCCCTGATCACGGTGGATCGGGAGCTGGCACGCGTGGTCGTCGCCGGCCCGCTCGCACAGGCCCGGGACGGCGCCGACCTGGTCCGGCGGGCAGCGGACCCGGGGTTCGGCGGACCTCGCACCTATGTGCGTCGGATGCTCGTCGAGACGCCCATCGTCCACCTCGACGAGCTGACCGACGCCGAGCGCGACTGGCTGCGCACCCGGCAGCGCCGGGAAGCCCAGGCTCTCTCCGAACTCCTGGGCCTGGAGATGGAGATCCGTGCCGAGGGCGTGGCGCTGGTGGACCCCGAGGAGGAGCTGACGGATCTGCACCTGCCGGGCACCGGGACCGTCGCACAGGCCGCGCTGCTGCTGGCGGAACGGCTCGTGGAACAGCTTCGGCCGCAGGAGCCGGGGCACCCGGCGACCGGCGGGACGCTCGTCATCGGGGTGGCTGTCCCGGACGGCTTGGTGGATGAGGTGCTGGCCGGGCTGATCGCCGAGTACGGGCAGCGCAGCAACTGGCAACGCGGCTACCTGGAGGACCTTCCCTCCTTGCGAGAGGCCGTATTGGACCTGCTGGTCCGGATGCGGCTGATGACCCGCACCGGGCGGCTGCGCGCAGAGGGAGAAGGGCTGCCGGAGGGATACGTCGAAGAGGCGCCGGAAGGACGCACGGTGACCGATGTCCATGGCGCACGGCCCGGCGGTAACGGCTGGGTGCTGCTGGCCGCAGCCGCCCGCTACGCCACCCACGTCACCGTGCGCCTGGCCACCGCAGCCGGCAAAGGCACGGACGTACAAGAGGAGTTGCCGCTATGACCACCGACGCGCGTGGCCTCGTTCCACTGCCGCGTTCTGGCCCCGCGATGACCACCGGCGCCCGCTTCCGGCTGCACCGGGCGGGCATTCAGAACGTCTGGCAGTACGACGAGCAGGAGTTCTCCCTCGGCGACGGACGGCTGCTGCTGCGCGGCAAGAACGGCGCGGGCAAGTCCAAGGCCCTGGAGATGCTGCTCCCGTATCTTCTGGACGGCGACTCCCGGGCACTGGACGCGACAGGCACCGGCCGCACAACGCTCGCCTGGCTGATGCTGGACGGTTTCGAGCAGACCAACCGTCTCGGGTACCTGTGGGTGGAGTTCCGGGGCACGGCCGACGACGGCGGCCATCGCCACCTGACGCTCGGTGCCGCCATCCGTGCTTCGAAGTCGACGCAGAAGGCGCTGCCGACGTTCTTCGTCACCCCGCTGCGGATCGGTGAGGACCTGCACCTGGTCGAGGCCGGTAAGCCGCTGCCGGTCGACCGGCTCAAGGAGATCGTCGGCTCCGACAACGCGACCGAACGTGCGGTCCTGCATCGCTCCCGTGTGGCCCGGGAACTGTTCGGCATCACCGACGCGACGCGCTACCGCAACCTCACCCAGCTCCTCCACCGGCTGCGGCGCCCGACGGTCGGGGACCGCATCGAACACGGGGGCCTGGCCGCCCTGCTCAGCGAGACCCTGCCGGGGCTCGACGAGGACGTGGTCGAGAAGGTGGCGCGCAACCTCCACGACCTCGATGCCGTACGGGACGAACTCGGCCGCCTGGAACGCACCGACGCGGCCTTGCGCACGTTCCTCACCAGTTACCGCGGGTACCTGGCCGGAGTCCTGCGCACCTCCGCGCAGAGAGTGAGCCACGAGCTGGGCGTCCTCGCACAGCGGCGCCGGGCGGCCGGAGGCGCCGCACAGCGGACGAGCGACCTGAGGACGCAGGAGGAGGAGTCGGAGGGCCGACTGGAGACCCTGCGCGAGGAGGAACAGGCCGCCCGGACCGACCTGGCCGCCCTGCATGCCAGTCACGCCTACCGCAGCCTGCGCGAACTGTCGGAGCGCCGCGGCACGGTGGAGGCGCTGCACACCGCCGCCGTGGCCGCGTTCACCACCCTGCGGAACGCACACGCCGCGGAGGAGAGCTCGGCGGAGCGGCTGGCCGAAGGTGTCGAACACCTCGGAAGCCGGCTGGCCGAGCTGGGAACCGAACACCGGGAGCTGCTGACGCAGGCGGAGAGGGCCGGGCTTCCCACCGGCCATCTCGGTGAGGCGGTGGCCCTGCCGCGCACGGTTCTCGCCCCGGCCACCGAGACTGAGCTGACGACTCCGGACGGGGAGACGCGCACCGTACGGCACCGGTCGGTGGCCCACGTGGACACGGCCGCGACCCGGGAAGGGCTGCGGTCCTGGCAGAACCAGTTGGAGGACGCCGAGGCGGTCGCGAGAAACCGGGCCCGGATGGTTCAGGAGGTGACCCGCCTCATCTCACGATCGGACGAGGCCCGGACCGGGGCGGCGCAGGCCGATGCCGAGCGGGAACGGGTGGAGGGCGAGGCGGAAGAGGCTGCCGGCCATCTCGACGGCAGTCGTCACAAGGTCGCTGAGGAGAGCGGCGCCTACGCCCGCCATGTCGCCGAGTGGGCGGCGCACACGCGGACCGCGCTGGGTCCCGACTGCCCGACACTGAACGCCGTCCACGCCTCGGTCGGCTGCGAGACCTCCGCCGACGCGCTGTTCGCGGACCGCACGCTTCCACCCGACATCGACAGCCAGGCGTGGCGGACCGCTCAGGCCGCGTTGGAGCCGTACGGCGAGGAACTCACCGGATGCCGGGACGCCCTGGCACTCGGCGTCAGCCAGCTCGGCGAGGAACTCGACCGCCTGGCGGAGCAGAAGCGGGACTGGGAGCAACGTACCGACCCTGAGCCAACGGCCCCGCGTCATCGCGTCGCCGAGCGGACGCCGGGCAGCGGAGCGCCCTTCTACCGGCTCGTGGACTTCGCGGACGACCTGGTTCCGGCCGACCGGGCCGGTCTGGAAGGGGCGCTGGAGGCGAGTGGGATCCTGGACGCGTGGGTGGGTGCGCACGGCGTCCTTCTCGATCCGCGCACCCGGGACACACTTCTCCAGCCGGGTCCCGTGCTCTCCGAGGGGCCGACTCTCGCCTCGGCCCTGCGCCCGGCCCCCGAACCGGATTGCGGCGTCACGTCCGAGCAGGTGGGGCATCTACTGGCCACCATCGCACTCGCACCGGCACAGGAGACCTCCGCCCACAACGCGGTGTCCTACGACGGCGGTTGGCGTCTGGGCGTGCTCAGCGGCCGTCACGACAAGGGCGAGACCGAGTACGTGGGGGCCGCCGTACGCGCCGAGACCCGGCGACGCATCCTCGCCGAGCTGGAGGAGCGGATCGCACAGACGAAACAGCGGCTGGCCGACGTCCGCAAGGAACTCGCCGTAGCCGATGCCATGCGTCGGGCTCTCACGCTCGCGGAACGGGACTTCCCCAGAGCACGGAGTCTCGCGGACGCGTGGAGCAGGACCGAATCAGCAGAGAGGACGCTGCGTGACCTGACCGCCAAGGCGACCCGGGTGGCACGGCTGGCCGAGGAGGCCCGCGCTCTCGCGGTATCGGCGCGTGCCGAGGCGGACGCCACCGCGACCGCCCACGACCTGCCCGGCGATCCCGTCACCCTGGACCGCGTACGCACCGCGCTGGCTGCCCTGCTCAGCGGTATCGGGCATCTACGCCGGGCCGTCGGCGGCACGGGCGAGAGGCTTGGCGCGAACCAGGCCGATGCCGACCGGTACGGACGCGCCCGAGAGGATCGCCTGGCCGCGGACGAGAGCTACCGGCTCCACCTCGCCGGACTGCGCACCGCTGAGCAGGACCTGCGCACCCGCGAGGAGGCCATCGGGGCGTCCGAGGAGGAGATCCTCACCCGCGAGCAGGAGACCAAGCAGCGCATCGCGAACGCCGTCCACGCCCTCCCCGCGGCACAACGAGCCCGCGACGAACTCCATGACCTGCGCGTGCGCGCGGAAGAGGACGAGAAGCGCCTGCGCGGGAACCTGGTGGACCAGGAGGCGGCGGTCATCGACACCGGCAACGCCCTTCGCGGTGCTCTCAGCCGACCCGAGGTGGTACGCGGCGCCGGGCTGGACCGGTCCTCGCTGCCCGAGTACATGGCGGACGATCCCGGCACGGACGTCCGCAGCCGTCTGCGAGCACTGCGGGCACTCGCCGACGCCGTGGAACAGGCCCTCGGCCGCCCGAAGGACGAGGTATCGGACAGCACTCTGCTCAACCGCCACACCGAGCTGCGCGACCAGCTGGCCGGCGGATTCGACGCACAGCTGGAGGAGCGCGACGGGATCAAGGTGTGCCGCCTGGTCGACGACCACGGGTCCCATGACGTCGCGGCCGTGGGCGAGCGGATCGCGGTCCAGGCAGCGGAGGCCCGGGGACGGCTCACCGAGCGCGAACCTGAGGTCTTCCAGCGATTCCTGACCGGCGAGCTCGGCGACCACCTCTCGGCGCAGGTCATCACCGCGGCGAACCTGGTCGCGGCTCTCAACGACACCCTGCGGACCGTACGAACATCCCACGGTCTCGGCGTCGAGCTGCTGTGGAAGCTGGACGAGGACGTGGACGCGGACGTGCGGGCAGCCGTCGACCTGCTGCGCAGTCCGTCGAGCCTCAGGACGCGCGAGCAGACCGAGCAGCTCCGCGAGGTACTGCAACGCCGGATCGAGGACGCCCGTCGTGCCGACCCGTCAGCCGGTTACGCCGCCCATCTGCGGACCGCGCTGGACTACCGCGACTGGTTCCGCTTCCACACCTTCGTGGTCGAGGACGCGGCCCCAGGCCGCCGTCGGAAACTGACCGGCCGGACCGGTCTCAGCCAGGGCGAACAGCGGGTGCTCTCCTACCTCGTGCTCTTTGCCGCGGCTGCCGCCCACTTCACCAGCCTCGCCGAGTCGGCACCGCACGCGCCGCGGCTGATCCTCCTGGACGACGCCTTCGCAAAGGTCGACGAACCCACCCATGGCCGGTTGGGCCGTATTCTCGTCGACCTCGATCTCGACTTCGTCCTCACCAGCGAGCGGCTCATGGGCAACTGGCCCGAGGTTCCGTCCCTGCACATCTACGAGTGCCTCCGTGATCCCCATGTGCGCGGGGTAGCCACGCTGCACTACACCTGGAACGGTCGGCACCGGCGTCTGGTGTCCGTGTGAGCGGGCTGCCCTCCGCGACGCGCGACTGGCTGGCGGGCCCTGGGCTCACCCGGCTCTGGGAGGGGGTACGTACACGCCTGGAGAGTAACGGCGTGCAGGCCACGGGTTCGCTCCGGCTGACCGCGATGAACGCCCAGGAACGCAACGACCTGTCTCTCCTGCTGGGCAAACCCCTCACAGGTACCACCGTGACCGTACGACTCGACATGCTCGACGCACGGCTACGCGCCTCGGCTGCCGGGCTCGGCCTCAGACAGACCCTGGAGGAACTCGGCCCGCCACTCACCGACCGCCGTGCCGCCCGCGCGGACGCGGCGGCACGGCGGGAGCAGGTGTGGTCGTCCCTCTCTTCGTCACTGGACGCCTCCTCACTCGCCGACCAGGAGTGGCCCCGGCAGTGGTACGACCTGTTGCGCCGTGCCGGCGTTCCGAGAGGAGTGGCGCCCGAAACGGCGATATGGACACTCCAGCAGGCGGTCCAAGTCCTCACCGCTCTCCTTGGACCCGAGCGGGGCGGCGCACTCGGCCGAGGAGAACTCGCCGCCATGGCGACCGGCTCCGCGCACGGCCTGGACGACGGCACCTGGCTCGCACGCCTGGTCCAACGCGGTGTCGCCCTCGCCCATGGCACCGAGTTCCCCGACGACGCGGCCGGTCGACGCGCTCTGTGGCGACTGGTGTCCGTCACACCGGATGAGGTCTCCAGCACGGTGCTGACCTACGGGCTATGCCCAGAAGGCGAGGACTGGCAGGAGCGTGGCCTACGGGAACGGGCCGAGCATCACGCCGAGGCCCACCTCACACCGCGCGACCTGCACACTCTGCGGCTGCAACTCCCCGCTGGCACGCTCATCCACATCTGTGAGAACCCGCGCGTGGTGGAAGCCGCGGCAGACGCGGCCTGCGCACAGCCCCTGGTCTGCACGTCCGGCAGCGCCGCCACGGTGGTCTTCACGCTTCTCGACACCCTCGCCGCCACGGGCTGCCGCTTCACGTACCACGGCGACTTCGACTGGCCGGGGATCGCTCTGGCCAACCGGGTCATCCGCCGCTACGAAGCCCTGCCGTGGCGCATGGGCACCGCGGACTACGAACACCTGGCCGCTCGCAGTCAGGCTGAGGGCATCCCTCAACTGGCGCTCGACGGCCAGCCGGTCAGCGCGGACTGGGACCCGGATCTCGCTCCTGCCATGGCCGCCCTCGGCGTCGCGCTCCATGAGGAGGCGACCCTTGAACTCCTGGTGGATGACCTGTCACACCGGATGTAGCCATCCGCCTCGCTGTAGCCGCGCTCGGTCGGCCCATGCCCGCCTTCGACCTCGCTCTGCGCCGCTACTGGGAGCACAACCGCCCTGGCGAATCCATCGAGGATCGAGGACTACCTGCGCCGGGGCGGACTGCTGAGCCGCTTCAGCGCCGCTGCCGCCCTGCCCCAGCAGATGCAGTCCGCCCTCAGTGACGTCGCCCAAGCCCTGCTCCTGCCCGGCACCGTCGGGGGCGCGCTCGGCCATGGGGCCGGAGCACTCATCAAGGCGTTACGCGAGCGGAGCCAGTCTGTGCACGCTCTCGCGACTGCTCCCGCCTGGCCGACTCTCGACTGGCTCGCCGACGACGCGTTCCAGTACGCAGGAGACTCCATAGGGGAACCGCTGGCACTCTCCGCCGCCGATGACACGTCGTCGGACGGCCTGCGGACTGCTGCGGATGCCCTGGTGGAAACACTCAGCGCCATCGCTCGTCGCCAGCACGAACACCGTGAACGCAGAGCCGATCGACCCTCGGCCGTCCTTGCCTCGGAGCCGCTCCCCGATGGCCTGGTCGAACTGGCCACGTACTACCTGGCGAAGGCCCAGCCAGTTCTCGGACTGACCGACGATTCGCGTCGCGGCGTGCAGCGCGTCGCCTCCGCCGGCGGTCGGCTCGCCTTCGCCGCTCGACGCGGCCTGGCCCGGCAGCCCGGTCCTGGTGGAGTCCCCCACCTATCCCCGGGCCCCGGCCGCCGCCCGCGCCGCAGGGCTGCGGCCAGTCCCCGTCCCCCTCGACGCCGACGGCCTGCGGCCCGACATGCTGGCCGACGCGTTCGCGATGACCGGCGCGCGACTGCTGTACTGCCAGCCGGCCTTCCAGAACCCGACCGGCACCGTGCTGGCGCCCGAACGGCGCCGCCAGATCCTCGATGTGGCGCGCGCCTCGGGCGCGTTCGTGCTTGAGGACGACTTCGCGCGGCACCTGGGACACGGCGGCACCGTGCCGCGGCCGCTGGTCGCCGACGACCGCGACGGCACAGTCGTCCACGTCACCTCACTCACCAAACCCGCCTCACCGAGCCTGCGGATCGGGGCGCTGGTAGCCCGCGGACCGGTCATGGAGCGCATGCGGTCGGTGCGTCTGGTCGACGACCTCTTCGTCACCCGCCCGCTCCAGGAAGCCGCGCTGGAGGTGCTCAGCTCCCCGTCCTGGGACCGGCACGTCCGCTCTCTCGGTACGGCCCTGCGGGAGCGGTGCGCCGTGCTGGCCGCCGCAGTCGCCCGGGAGATCCCCGGCGCGAGCTTGGCGGGGCTGCCTGCGGGCGGACTGCACCTGTGGATTCGTCTGCCGTCCGGGGTGGACGACACCGTCCTCACCAGCGCCGCCCGGCAACGCGGCGTCGCGGTGAGCGCCGGCAGCCGCTACTTCGCCACCGAGCCGCCGGCGGCTCACCTGCGTATCGGGTTCGCCGCGACGACCGATCACACCGAGCTGACCGAAGGCGCACGTCGGCTGGGAGCCGCGCTCGCGGACCTCGGCCCGAGGGAGGCGTAAGGCGTGCGGCGTGCGGTGTGCGGCGCGTATCTGTCGATCGCCGCAGAACTGGTCGGCGTGTTCTCAGGCATGGACACAACACCACTCAGAGCCCTGGCCGTTGCCTTGTCCGGCCGCCCGCCACCACGGTCACTGGGCGGTCTACCGGGCGATCTACGGGGCGGTCTACGGGGCGGTCTACGGGCGAAACGCACCGCCTGGGCGGTGCAACCCCCGCCGCCTCGGCTGCCCCGCCTCACAGCGGGGTCGCGGCGTGCAGGACGACGATCAGGGCGACGGCGGCGTTCGCTGAGGAGAGGGCGGAGGCGGTGGCTCCCGCGGCGGCGATCCACGCGGCCACGCCCGCTGTCGTACGGGCCGGGGGCCAGCTCCGAGCGGGTGGCGTCGGGCCTAGCAGGGCCTTGACCCGGCGGGGGACGGGGCCCGGGGTCGCGAAGCCGGCCAGTGTCGTGGCGGGGGCGGCGAGGGTGCCCGGCGCGCCCGGGGTGAGCAGGGCGGCCTTGCCTACAGCGCGGGCCATCACACGGCGGTCTCCTATCGCGCCCGCCGCCTCCTCGTCGGCCCAGCGTTCCGCGCCGTACGCCACGGCGGTGCGCAGCGGGCGCAACAAGGGGTGAGCGCGCGCGGCGAGTTGCGCCGCCAGCAGATAGCGGTGATGCCGCGCGGTGAGGTGGACGCGCTCATGGGCGATCAGGGCCTCGCGCTCGCGGGTGCCGAGACGGGACAGCATCGCCGTGGACACGACGACGCGGCCCGAGCGGCGGCCGGGCAGCGCGTAGGCGTAGGGCGTGTCGTCGGGCAGCACCGTCAGCCCCGCGTCGGGGAGACCTGTGAGCGCCGTCTCCGCGCGCCGCCGCACCCGGTAGTGCTGCCACACCGCAGCCGCGCAGGCCACGGCCACCGCGGTGAGCCCCGGAATCGCGGCCTTGCCGGCGACCTCGTCGTACGGGACGGCTGCGCGTACTTCCGGGTCGGACCAGCCATCGGGCAGCGGGTTGCCCGGCAGCTGGGCCGTACCGACCACCATGATCAGTCCCAGACACAGGGTGCTGCACACGGCCAGGACGGCACCCACCGCCGTCAGCAGCCGGGTGGCGCTGCGCGGGTGCAGATGCTGTTCGGCGAGGCGCGCTATCGGCCATGCCGTCAGCGGCAGTACGAGGGGGAGGAAGACGAAGACACCCACGGGCTCAGCCCTCCGGCTCGCCGTCGGCCGCTTCGCCAAGCAGCTCGCGCAGCAGGTGCTCGTCGTCGGGGGACAGCGCCGTCACGAAGCTCGCCAGCACCGCCTCCCGGTCCGCTTCACCGTCCAGGACCCGGCGCATGCGCAGCGCGGCAAGCCCCGCCTCGTCCGAAGCCGCCGTCCATACGAAAGAACGGCCGGCCCGTTCCCGCGTTACGGCCTTCTTGGCGAGCAGACGGGAGAGGATAGTCATCACTGTGGTGTAGGCGAGATCACCGCCGAGTCGTTCCTGTACCCACGTGGCGGTGGCCGGGCCGGGCGCCTGACGCAAGGCGGTCAGCACCTGGGCCTCAAGCTCGCCTTGGCCACGGCGACGTGTAGGCGAACCCCCGCTCAGGCCGTCTGTGTCCATCACCCCGTCTCCCTTCGCCCGTACCGTTCAGCACCGTGGGGCAACGGCACATCGTACTGAGGGACGATGGGTCCACTATCCGTAGTATCTACAGTGTTGTAGATTTTTACTTCCCTTCGCACCACCGAACAAACAGGAGGAGATCGTGGGAGTTTCCCTGTCAAAGGGCGGCAACGTATCGCTGAGCAAGGAGGCCCCGGGCCTTACCGCCGTTCTCGTCGGTCTCGGCTGGGACGCGCGCAGCACCACCGGCACCGACTTCGACCTCGATGCCAGCGCACTGCTGGTCAACACCAGCGGCAAGGTGCTCTCCGACCAGCACTTCATCTTCTACAACAACCTCAAGAGCCCCGACGGTTCCGTCGAGCACACCGGCGACAACCTCACCGGTGAGGGCGAAGGCGACGACGAGTCCGTGAAGGTCAACCTCGCGGGTGTCCCCGCCGAGGTCGACAAGATCGTCTTCCCGGTCTCCATCCACGACGCCGGGTCGCGCGGGCAGAGCTTCGGCCAGGTGCGGAACGCCTTCATCCGCGTGGTCAACCAGGACGGCGGCGCCGAGCTCGCGCGCTACGACCTGACCGAGGACGCCTCCACCGAGACCGCGATGGTCTTCGGTGAGCTCTACCGAAACGGCGCGGAGTGGAAGTTCCGCGCGGTCGGCCAGGGCTACGCCTCCGGTCTCGCGGGCATCGCCACCGACTTCGGCGTCAACGTGTGACCTGCTCGCATCGTTGACCCCGGCCGACCTGTCCGCTCTGGCTCTCTTTCCACACTCTGACCACCCCGCTCGCCTTGCCTGGCACGTCTGACCGTTTGACTGGTCTGGCTGGTCTGGCTGGTCTGGCTGGGCAGCGGCGGTGCGGGAGGCGCGGAATGAGGCATAAGACACCGGCCGGAAGGAACGGCGGGCGTGGGCGGCTGCCCACGCCCGCCGTTCCCGGTACGGGCCCGGTTCGGCCCGGTCCGTTCCCGTTCGGTCCGTTCCCGTTCGGTCCGGTCTGATTCGGTCCCGTTCGGTCCGCGGTCTGGTTCGGTCCGACGCCAGTCCGTTCCGTATCGGACCGGGCCAGTCCGGCTCCACGGTCCGCCACAGCTTCTGTGTTGTACGAGCCGTACTCCACAGCCACCGCGTACTCCTGGTATCCCTTGGTACTCCTGTGCGATACAGGCCCCACGCACCCACAGCCCCACACGCACACCCCCGCCATGCCGCACTATCCGCACTATCCATACGTCACGCGCTTCACACCGTTCGATGCCACAGAGAGGGCAGCGCATGAGTATCAACCTGTCAAAGGGCCAGCAGATCAGCCTGAGCAAGTCCGACGGAGGCGCGCTCAGCGTCGTGCGGATGGGGTTGGGCTGGCAGTCCGCGCCCCGTAAAGGGTTCCTCGCCAGGCTGACCGCGCGCGAGATCGACCTGGACGCCTCTGCCGTCCTCTTCGCGGACAAGAAGCCCACGGACGTGGTCTTCTTCCAGCACCTTGTCAGCGATGACGGGTCGGTCCGGCACACCGGTGACAACCTCGTCGGCGGCACGGGCCACGGCACCGACGACGAATCGATCATCGTCGACCTTCAGCGCGTTCCCGTCCACATCGACCAGATCGTCTTCACCGTGAACTCCTTCACGGGGCAGACCTTCGCCGAGGTGCAGAACGCCTTCTGCCGCCTGGTCGATGAGACCACCGGCCAGGAACTGGCCCGCTACACCCTCACCGGCGGTGGCACCGCCACCGCGCAGGTCATGGCGAAGGTCTACCGGGCGAACAACGGCTGGCAGATGGCCGCCATCGGCGAACCGGCGACCGGTCGCACCTTCCAGGACCTCATGCCGGCCATCTCCTCCCACCTGTAAGCCGCCCCGAGCCGCGGACTCCGCTTCCCCCCGCTCGCCCTGCTTCGCTGCGTGGCCTGCGTTCGCCGCGTGCACCGCTTGCCCTGCGTGCCCTGCGGTTCGCTGCGTAGCCTGCGTAGCCTGGTTCGCTGCGAGGTTTGCGTACGCTGCGTGCCCTGCTCGATCAGTTCGTTTCCGGCGAAAGGTCGTAGATGAAAGCTTCACCCGGCTACGGAATCGGGCCGATCGAGCAGGGCTTTCTGTCACTGTCCCGGCAGCACCAGCCGACCACGGGATTCTTCCTCGACTTCCGCGGCCCCGCCCCCGAGCCGGGAGAACTGGCGGCCAGAATCCTCGCGCGAGCCGTCGCCCTGCCCGCGTTGAACCTGCTCGCTCCCGCCGGGAGGCGGCGGCGGTGGCGGCCGCGCGAGGAGAGCCTCGACGCCGCTGTCCACGTCCGGCACCGCACGGGGCTGGCCGGGCAGCGGGAACTCGCCGCCGCGACCGATGAGTTGCTGCACCACGCGCTGCCGTCCGGAGAGCACCCCATGTGGGACATCTGGCTGCTCGCGGAACGCTCCTCCGACCGGTTCCGGCTCTGCTTCCGGATTCACCACGCGCTGCAGGACGGCGTAGGCGCCGCGTACTCCGTGCTCGCGCTCCTGGGCGATACGGACGTCGACGGTCCCCGTCTGTACCCGGCGCTACGCCCCTCCGCGGCGGGCGTGGCGCGGATCGGCTCCGACGTACTGCGGTCGTTGCGTCGCGACCGGGCATGGCCCGAACTCCGCCCAGCCCCATCCCGGCCCTCCCGCCCCTTCCGTCCGCCCTCCCCCTCCCCTTCCTCCCGTCGCTCCTCCTGGGCCTTCGAGGACGTCGGAGAGTCCCGGCTGCGCGAGCTGGCCGACAGCCGGGGAGCCAGCGCCAGCGCCAGCGTCAATGACGTATGCCTGGCCGCGCTCGCCCAGGCGTTCCGCACATGGCGCCGCGAACACCACCCGGGCGCGCCCCTGTGTCCAGACCTGCCCGTCCTCGTCGCCATGTCGACACGGCAGCCCGGCCAGCGGCACGCGCCGGGCAATCACGTCGTCGGCTACCGGCTGACCCTCCCCTGCTCCACGGACCGGCTCGATCTCGCCATCGCCCGTCTGCGCCGCCAGACCACCGCCGTCCGGCAGAGCCGGACACGCGACACGCGCCGCATCGCCATGAAGGCGGCACCGTACCGGTCGGCGGAATACCTGATGCGGACCCAGAACGACGCGTTCCCGGTCGCCGCCAGCACTGTCGCCTTCCCCGCGGAGATGACATGCCTCGGGGCACCGCTCACGGCGGCATCCATGTTCTACGACGTACACGAAGGGCTTCTCGCGTACGTGTCGTTCACGCGGGCGGCAGGCACCGTGCGCTGCGCCGTGGTGTACGACGAAGGGCTGCCCCACCTCGCTGAACTCCCGCACTACTGGCGAGAAGCCCTCGTCGCGTCGTCGATGGCTGACCCTGCCGCCGCCACTCCGGAGGCCGTGGCGAGTTCCTGACGCGGGGAGAACGCGGGAAGAACGAGTCGTACGGCGAGAGGCACGCGTCGTCGTAGGGCGAGGCGGACACCACAGTTCGGTACATCCGCAGGTGCATCCGTTCGGTGCATCCGTTCGGTGTCCGTTCGGTGTCCGTTCGGTGTCCGTTCGGTTCGGTACATCCGCCGGTGGTGCGATGACAGTCCGTGCGTCACCCCGCAGGTGCCGATGGCAAGGAAGCCGGAGGCGGGGACCCAGCCGACTGCTGCGCGGGCGGCTGCTGCGCGGGCGGCTGCTGTGCTGACGGCTGCGGCGCGGGCGGCGGGGCTGTTGACGACGCGGGGGCCGGCGGCCGTGGCGCGGAATGGACGCTGCCCAGCCAGAGCACATCGCGAGCTCGGGTCATGGCCACGAACAACTGGCTGCGGGCCAGCTCCTCGCGTTCGCGGGCGGTCTCGGAGGCGCCCGGGTCGTGTGCCACGGTCGCGTCGTGTTGCGGCAGGTAGACACGCTTGAACTCAAGGCCCTTGGCGCGGCGGTAGCTGCCGAGTTTGACAGCCTCGACGGGGCGTCCGTCGTAGTGCTCAAGCGGACACACCGCGATGCCCGCCTGCGCAAGGAGGCGCTGGTAGTGGCCGATGGCGCGCATGGAAGGGCACAGCACCGCCGCGCCTGCCCGATCCTCCGCGGGCAGCGCGCGGAGAGCCGCTATGAGCGCTTGGTCGTGTTCGGCCACGGTGGGCCTCGCCGCCCGGATCACCTGGCCGTCGTGGTACGTGAGGTCCACCTCGCGCCGACCGGACGTACGGACTCCGTCGATGTCCTCGAAGGCGTCCTCAGCGACGACGGCGAGAGCCGCCCGCAGGATCTCCTCGGAATTGCGGTAATTGGCACGGAGCACCTGCCCGCGGTCGCCGCGGATGTCGATTCCGGCGTCGGCCATCCGGAACCCGCCGGGGTAGACGGCCTGCTGGCCGTCCCCGATGAGGAGCAAGCCGTTGCGGGCGTCACCGACCAGGGCATGGAGCAGCCGCATCCCGACGAGCGTCAGGTCCTGGACCTCGTCCACGATGACGGCCGCGTAGGGCGACTGCCCGGGTTTCCCGCTCAGCTCCGCCAGCGCGAGGGTGAGGATGTCGTTGAAGTCGTGGACGCCGCGTTCGGTGCGGTTCGCCTCGTACGCCTCGTACAGACCCCACACCGCCTGCCGGTGCGTCCGGCGCAGACCGGCTCGGCGGCGGCGCCTGGGGACGGCCGCGTACTCCTCGAACGACGTGATGCCGCGCCCCTTGATGACGTAGTCGATCTCCTCGCGCCAGTAGCGCGGGGCGGGGTCGATCTCAGCCAGGCAGCTGTCGCGTCCGACGTGTTTCCAGGCGAGGCTGAAGGCCGTCTCCGCCTTGTCGCCGTGCAGGCGGGTGGCGACGCCTCGGCTGTGCAGGAATTCCTGGGCCCAGGCGTGCAGGCTGCGGAAGTCGACGCGGTCCGCCACGGCCGGGGACATGGTCTTGAGGAAGGTGCCCTGCACGCGAGGCAGGTTGTTGGCGAAGGTGACGTAGAGGATTCGCTGGCTGGAGCGCTGTGCCAGGTACGCGGCGCGGTGCAGGCCGACGACTGTCTTGCCGGTGCCGGCCGGTCCGCTGATCCGGGCGGGTCCTGCCCAGTTACGGCGGACGAGAACCACCTGGTCGGGGTCGAGGAAGGTCATCCACTGCTCGATCGGCGCCTGCCGCGCTTCCTCGATGGCCGCCTCACGCAGCCCGTCGAGGTCGAACAACCCACCGCTTACGGCCGTTGGGGGGCTCGGCGGCCGTGTCGGCTCGTGGACGGCCGATCCCTCGTACTCGGGGAAGACCCGCTCAAGGTGGTCGGCTATGGCGCGGACCATTTCCGGGCTGACCCGGCGGCGTTCCGCCAGCAGCGCCGGTCCGACCTCGTGCTCGCCCAGCAAACGGACTCTGCCGAGGCTGGTGTTGACGCGCTGGCCCGCGAAGACCATGAGTGGCTGAACGGCCACCGGGGAGAGGCCCAGGGAAGCCACCGCGAGCTCGGCGGTCTTCGTCACGGCCGCCAGCTTCCTCACGTCGTCGTCGCGCGGCACGCCCGCGGCGCGGAGCTTCCCGTCGCAGGCCTCGGGAGCGGCACGCCAGTTCTTCACATCGATGACGAAGACACCGCCAGGCCCGACCAGCAGCATGTCCACGTTGGCCGAGCGCGTGCCCGGCCAGCGCCGGTCCACGAGGAGCCGCCACCCGCGTGCGGTGAGGACAAGCAGTTGAGCGGCGACCTGGCGCTCCCCCTCGCTCGCCGCCTCCCACCTGCGCGCTTCGCTACTGGCGGCCTGCCACTGCTCGCGTAACAGCCGCTCTTGCCGCCGTGCCTCCTGCGCCCGCCGCGACGCCGAACCGCCTGCCGCCATTTCGCCCCCTCGAACACGGAGTAACGATCATAGGACGGTACGCGACCGCACGGCAGGCGATAGCGGCATCAGCTCTGGGCTCTGGGCTCTGGGCTCTCGGCCGGAGCGGAGGGCAAGCCCGGGTGATTGCCCGCCCACTCCCCTGTCCGCCTCCGCCGAGCACCGTCCGCCGAGCGGGGGACTCAGCACGCGGCCCGGGCGGTCAGTCAGCGGCAGCGGCGACAGCAGCGGGCTTCGACGCGCGCAGGGAGTACATCAGCGGGATACGGGGCTGCCCGGCCGGGAGGCGGTAGTAGCCGTCCCCGCGCTCCAGGGAGGCGAAGCGCTGGAAGAGCGTCATGTCGTGCTCGTGCAGGAAGTCGATGCGCAGCCCGGCCGTAGCGAGGGCCGTGACGACCGCGCCGAGCGTGTGCTGCCACTCCACGCGGCGGTTGCTGACCGTCGGAGCGCTGAGGTCCGTATACGTGCCGGGGGTCTCGTCGATCCATGGGTCGCGGCTGAAGTAGTCGTGCGCGATGCGCGACGCGCTCTCGTCGTCCAAGGCGTCCGTCAACGGGTGGAACTCGGAGAGATGGAGGAAGCCACCGGGCGCGACGAGGGAGGCGACGGTCTCCGCCCAGCGCTCGATGTCGGGCAGCCAGCACAGGGCGCCGATCCCCGTATAGACGATGTCGTACGAGGAGTCCGGCACGGCCTCGACGGCGTCGTACACATCGGCTGTGACGAAGGCGGCCCGGTCCGGGCCGAAGCCGAGGTCGTCTGCGAGTTCGCGCGCGGCGTCGATGGCGGGCTCGGAGAAGTCGAGACCGACGACGTGGGAAGCGCCGCGCCGGGCGAAGGAGAGCGTGTCCAGACCGATGTGGCACTGGAGGTGCAGCACGCTCCGGCCGGTGACATCGCCCACCTCATCGGCCTGGAAGTCGCAGAGGGAGTCTTTGCCGGCGCGGAATGCTTCAAGGTCGTAGAAGTCGCTGGCGATGTGTATCGGTACGCGCTCGTCCCACATGGCGCGGTTGGCTTCTCGCCAGTCGGGGGCGGCGGGTGGCTGGAGCATGTTTTCGAGGTTATCCACAGGCTTGGGGGCTTGCCATCGAGTTATTGGCCGGGCGGCGCAGAATAGGGGGCATGACTGAGAGCGGTGGAGCGGTTCCGGACGGCAGAGCGAGCGGTGGGGTTGGGGGAGCCGATGGGGCGGGGCCTGTTGCCCCGGCCGGGGCGAGCGATGCGCCTGGCACCGGGTGGCCTGATTGGGAGAAGCGGTTCAGGGCACCGCGTGTGGGGCTGCCGGACTGGGCGGAGGGCGCCCCGGAGCGCTCGCTGTTCGTCTCCAACGCGACGGGCACCTACGAGTTGTACGCCTGGGACCGCGTCTCGGGTGAGCAGCGCCAGGTGACCGACCGGCCCAACGGCACGACGGACGGGGTGCTGGCGCCGGACGGCCAGTCGATCTGGTGGTTCTCCGACACCGACGGCGATGAGTTCGGCGTGTGGATGCGGCAGCCCTTCGAGGGCGGGAACGACGAGCCGGCGGTGCCGGAGCTGGCCGCTTCCTACCCGGCGGGCCTCGCCCTCGGCCTGGACGGAACGGCGGTCGTCGGCCGCTCCACGGACGAGGACGGCTCAGCCATCCACGTCATACGTCAACACGAGTCGGGCTCAGGCCGGACGGCCGCTGGTGACGCCGGCGGCGAGGGCGCCGGACACGAGGGGGCCGGGCAGCCGGACGCCGATCACGCCGGACGCGGCGAGCCGCAGGAGATCTACCGCCATCGGCAGTCGGCCGGTGTCGGTGACCTCTCGCACGACGCCCAACTGATCGCCATCGAGCACACCGAGCACGGCGACGCCATGCACTCGGCGATCCGGGTGGTCCGGCTGGACGGTTCCGCGGTCGCCGAGCTGGACGACACCAAGGGAGGTACGGAGGAGCTGGGGCTCGCCGTCATGGGCTTCGTCCCGGTCGACGGTGACGCGCGGCTGCTCGTCGGCCACCAGCGGCGTGGCCGCTGGGAGCCGATGATCTGGAATCCACTGACCGGTGAGGAGCGCGCGCTCACCATCGACCTGCCGGGTGATGTGGGCGCCGAGTGGTATCCGGACGGCATCGCCCTCCTGGTCGAGCACAGCTACCAGGCGCGCAGCGAGCTGTGGCGCTACGAGCTGACCACCGGCGAGCTGACCCGGGTGGAGACTCCGCCAGGGACGATCTCGGGCGCGACGGCACGGCCGGACGGCTCGGTCGAGTTCCTGTGGTCATCGGCCGCGCGCGCCCCTCAGGTGCGCTCCACCCTCGGGCGGGTCGTGCTGGAGGCCCCGGCGCTTCCGGGCGGGCTCAGCCGCGCCCCGGACTCGGTGCCGGTCATCGACGCGTGGGTGGAAGGGCCCGGCGGGCGGGTGCACGCCCTCGTCCAGAAGCCGGAGGGCGCGGGCCCCTTCCCCACCGTCTTCGACATCCACGGCGGCCCGACCTGGCATGACAGCGACGCTTTCGCGGCCGGCCCAGCGGCGTGGGTGGACCACGGGTACGCGGTCGTACGGGTGAACTACCGGGGCTCGACCGGGTATGGCCGCGCCTGGACGGACGCCCTCAAGCACCGGGTCGGGCTCATCGAACTGGAGGACATCGCGGCCGTCCGCGAGTGGGCCGTGGCCTCCGGGCTCGCTGATCCGGCACGGCTGGTGCTCGCGGGTGGTTCCTGGGGCGGCTATCTGACGCTGCTGGGGCTCGGCACCCAGCCCGACGCGTGGGCGGTGGGCCTGGCCGCGGTCCCCGTAGCGGACTACGTCACCGCGTACCACGACGAGATGGAGGCGCTGAAGGCGATGGACCGCACGCTGCTCGGCGGGACGCCCGAAGAGGTCCCGGAGCGCTTCGCCGCGTCATCGCCCCTGACCTACGTCGATGAGGTGCGCGCCCCGGTCTACATCTCGGCCGGTGTGAACGACCCACGCTGCCCCATCCGGCAGGTCGAGAACTACGTGTCCCGCCTGGAGCAGCGCGGAGCCCCCCATGAGGTCTACCGCTACGACGCGGGACACGGCTCGCTCGTCGTCGAGGAGCGGATCAAGCAGCTCCGGCTGGAGATCGATTTCGCCGAGCGCCATTTGGAGCGCCAGGGCAGTGGCCGGGTGAGTGGTCAGGTGGAGGAGGCGAGCACGGGCATGTGAGCCGGAGGCAGTCGGTCGGTGAGGGGCCGACAGGGAGGCAGGGAGGTCGGCCGACCCGGTCGGTGGGGCTGGAGGAGCCCCCGATGGGATTGGGGGACTGGTGGGACTGAGGGGGCCGGGGGGAGCTCCGAAGAGGGTCGGCCGGGTGGTTCTGGATTGGCCGGGGTGCCTGGATCGGCCGGGCAGGTCCGAAGGGGCTTGGTGGGCCCGGATGAGGCTGGGTAGGTCCGAAGGGGCTTGATGGTCCCGGATGACGCCGGGCAGGTCCGGTCGAGGCCCGACAGCCGCGCGCCGAGGAGGCGGTGCGGGCGCCGTGCCCGGATGAGGCTCTGAGGCTCGACAGGCCCCGGCAAGCCGCGCTAGCTGTTCGGGACCACCGGCTGGTTGTCGCGCGAACCAGCTGCGGCAGAGACGTCGGTCCCGGTGGGCGCGTCGGGCGGCGCGGACGCGTCGGCCTGGGCGGACGCGTCAGCCTGGGAGGACGCGTCGGCCTGGGCGGACACGCCCGTCGTCGCCGGTGTCGCGTCGGTCGTCGCCGGGATCGCGTCAGTCGTGCAGGGCCACGTCAGTCGTCGCCGGGGTTTCACCGGCGGAGTCCGTCGGGACGGAAGCAGCGGGCGAGCGAGGCGATGAGGGAGGAGATGCGGGAGGTGTGCCTGGCGCATCAGCCGGGGGAATGCCGAGGGCGATGTCCCTGGCTGTCTCCGCCTCACGGCGGAAGAGCCGGAACCACATGAAGATGACGAAGCCCGCGAAGACGAACCACTCACCGGTGTAGCCAAGGTTCTGGAATGCCTTCAAGTCCAGGCCGGTGCCCTCGGCGGCGGCCGGTGGCACAGGCTTCATGGGCCCGTCCGCCTTGGTGACGGTGATCCAGGCGTCATACACGTCGTAGGACACCAGGTTCACCAGCGAGGCAGCGCTGATCATGCCGAGCTGTCCATCCGGGAGCCCTCCGTCCGAGCGCACACCGTCGCTGCTGCTGTGCTCCGACGCCTGCAGTGCTCCCACCACGGTGACCTCACCTGACGGCGGGGCGGGCACCTTGGCCCGGTTGCTGGCGGCGTCGGCGTCGCCGGGGAGCCAGCCCCGTACGACGGGCAGTGCCTGCCCCTTGTCGGTACGCAGCAGGGTCAGGACGTAGAAGCCGTTCCGCTCGTCGAGCTCGCGGTCGGGAACGAGCAGCTGATGCTTGGTGTCGTAGCGGCCGGAGACCCGCGCGTGGCGTCCGGAGCTGTCCTGGGTGACGGGCAGGAGTTCAGCGAGCGGCTGAGCCGCGGCCGACTCCGCCTCGGCGGCGTGGTCCTGCTGCTCCTGGTGGGAGTCGACACGCGACTCGAAACGGCCGAGCTGCCAGCTGCCCATGAAGAGGCAGACCGGGATGGCCAGCACGGTGAAGACGTTGATTCCCCACCAGCGGGGCGTCAGCAGGAACCGATACACACCCCCACGGTACGGGCTCGCGATACCAGCACCGCACTGCCCCTCCCCCAGCCAAGCCCGTCGCCCCACCCTCAGCGCCCGGCTCGGCCGCCGGGCCGGCCCGGCTTTCCGCGTCGTACCACCCGGTCGGCTGACCGTTTCGCCACCGCGGTGACTAACCGGCCAGCGCTCCGGTGTGGTAGACGGTGCCCGAGCAGGCGTCCGGGACGGTCGTGCTAGCGACGACGGGGTCACCGGCGTCCGGTGTGTGGCTGACCACCACGCTCGACGGCGGGGGAGGCGGCTCGCCGCCACCGCCCGTGCCCCCGCTGCCGCCGCCGGGGTCGCCCGTGCTGGGCTCGCTCTGCGGCGCTGAACCCCCGGTCTCCTCCGTCGGCTCCGGGCTCGGCGTGCCCGTGCTGGAGCACCCCGTGGTGCCACCGTCGGGAGCCGGAATCCAGGCGTACTTGACCTCGTACACCTGGCTGGGCTGAAGGATGATCTGGTCGGGCGCGGTCGAAGGAGGAGGCAGCTGTGTGGCGGGGTCGCCAACAGTGTGGTCGACCACCTGGGTGCCCGCGGGATCGGCGCCGCCCTGCGGCGCCGCGTTCACGACTCCGCTGCCGTCGACCGAACACGCGCTGCTGGAGGTGTTGACGACGCGGAACGAGCCGTAGACGCGTCCCTCCGCGTCGGCCGCACCGACGCTGCTCCCCCCGTCCCCCAGCTGATCCCTCGCGCAGGTCGGGGCGGTCGCGGCGAGCGTGCTTGAGGGGTCGGGCCTGGCAGGGTCCACAGAGCCCGAGGGGCCAGTGGAGGGGTCGCCCTTCTTCCCCTTCTTCTTTTCCTTGTCCTTCTTGGAGTCGCCCTTCGGCGTCTCGCCCGGCTTTCCGGGCCTGCCCTCCTCGCCATGCTGCCCCCCGTCCGCCTCACGGGTGCGCTCGCTGCTCGCCACGTTGGCGGGCCGCTCACTGGAGCCATCGCCGGTGGTGGCCACGTGGACCAGCGCGGGAATCGCGGCACCTGCGAGCACCACGGCCGCGACCGCTCCGACGAGAGCCTGGCGACGGCGCGTACGACGGGCGGGGACAGCGCGCCGGAGGTGGTCAAGAGATTCGGGAGACGGTTCCAGGTCCTCTACAGCGCCTTGGAACAAGCGCCGGAGTGCCTGCTCGTCCACGTCGGCGCCGAGCCCCGGCAGGCCACCGGGTCCACCGAGTCCGCCGGGCTCTTCGCGAGTCGGCTCCTCGGGACCGCCGGCGACACCGCTGGTCTTCTTTGCCAGACCACTGGCCCTCGCGTCGGCCTCGCCACCCGCGAAGCCGTCGCTCTCGCGGCCCGCACCGGCCTTCTCATCACCACGAGCCCGGGCGCCACCGCCGTCCCGGTCACCGACACTGTCCCGGTCACCGTCACCGAGCCGGGCATCCCCGGCGGTCCGCCCGTTGTCAACGTCCGGATCACTTTCACCGGCCGGTTCACCACCACCGGCCGTTACGTCGCTGACACTGCCGCTCTCGCCAGCACCGCTGACGCTCGCACCGGCATCACCGGCATCACCGGCACTCCTGTCGGTGGCAGCGGCAGCCCTGTCGGCATCTCTACCGCTGGTGTCGCTGGTGTCGCTGCTACCCAGTCCGTCAGCGGTGCCACCGGGCTCGCCACTCGCGCGCTGGTCATGCCCGTCCTGCCGGTCTGGTCCACCCGGCCCGTCACTCCCGTGGTTCATGCCGGAGCCTCCATGGCGATGCGCAGCGCGGCGATCCCGCGCGAGCCGTACGCCTTGACCGACCCAAGCGATATGCCGAGCGTGTCAGCGACCTGGGCCTCCGTCATGTCCGCGAAGTAGCGCAGCACAAGCACCTCGCGCTGTCGGCGCTGCAAGCCTCGCATCGCCTTAATCAATTGGTCGCGCTCCAGCTGTTCGTACGCGCCTTCTTCGGCACTCGCCATGTCGGGCATCGGCTTGGACAGCAACTTCAGCCCGAGAATCCGGCGCCGCAGCGCCGAACGGGAGAGGTTGACGACTGTCTGCCTCAGATAAGCAAGGGTCTTCTGTGGGTCTCGCACTCTGTTGCGCGCGGAATGCACACGGATGAAAGCCTCTTGTACGACATCCTCACACGAAGCGGTGTCGTCCAGAAGCAGAGCCGCGAGGCCGAGCAGCGACCGGTAATGGGCGCGGTAGGTCTCGGTAAGATGATCAACTGTGGTGCCCGCTGCCATCGCGTCGTCAGTGTCCCCGCGCTGTGAAGGAATCTGGGCGGGGCGCGTGGCGGGCCATGGCGCGATCACCGGCATACCACCAGCGGAGCGGGGACGCTTCGGTCGCACTGCTGTGCTTCCACGCCCCACTGGGACTGCTGCGATGCCAAGTGCCTCTGCCACGCTTGTTTGACACGCTTCCCCCCGTCAGGGTTGTACGCGTGAGGCATCGCCTTTGGCGATGCATCAAATGCCCCCATGCGCACCACTCTTCCTCAATGCCCCATTTGCTGGAGTGCCCATAGGGGGCGGCCACAAAGACGCTCCCCACCCGTCCGCGGGTTGCAGTGGGTGGGGAGCGAATAATCGAACGAAACAACGCCGCGGTTCAAGTGGCCCAGACCAACAAGCCCGTCGTGAAATCTTCACACACTCACAGCACCTGGAGAGCATGGTCGCGCACAGACCCGCCGGTTCGCGCCACCGCGCTCTCGCGTCCGCGCGCGTGAAACGTACGAAACGCGCGAAACGCCACGCGGAGACGAGCACCGCGTGGCGTTCACGTAGATCGCAGGCGTACGCAGAGAGCCGCAGGCGTAGGCACACGCGTAGGCACAGGGCCCCACGCGCGGCACTACAAACAGTGCCTGCCTCGTCGTTGGACCACAGCAGCGGCCGGTCCCGGCTTCCCGGCCAGGAAACCAGCCGCGCCACCACGCGTCCGGGCCGCCCGACTGCCCACCGACCGACACCGGCCGGCACAGATCGACACCGACTGATACCGCCCGGCAGTCGGGCCGCGGCGCGGGCTCAGCCCAGGCCCGGACATCCAAGGACATCCAACTCCGGAGACCAGGTCCGAAGACCGGGCCGGCCGCCCCCGGCCGCCGCCGTCAGGTCACGTCACCTCACTGGCTGCTGGTCAGCTCCGCCGCGACGACCTCGGCGATCTGCGCGGTGTTGAGCGCGGCGCCCTTGCGGAGGTTGTCGCCGCAGACGAACAGCTCCAGCGCGTTCGGGTCGTCCATCGAACGCCGTACGCGCCCCACCCAGGTCGGGTCCGTACCGACAACATCGGCCGGGGTCGGGAACTCACCGGCGGCCGGGTTGTCGCAGAGCACGACGCCCGGCGCGCTGGCCAAGATCTCGTGCGCGGCGGCGACGGTCACCTCGTTCTCGAAGCGTGCGTGCACGGTCAACGAGTGCGTCGTGATCACGGGGACGCGCACACAGGTCGCGGTGACCCGCAGCTCCGGCAGCCCGAGGATCTTGCGGGACTCGTTGCGGACCTTCAGCTCCTCGGACGACCAGCCGTCCTCCTTGAGTGAACCGGCGAACGGCACCACGTTGAGCGCCATCGGCGCCGGGAACGGCCCCGTGTCGCCGACCGCTCGCCGCACATCGCCCGGCTGCGTGCCGAGCTCCGTACCGGCCACCTTCGCCAGCTGGTCACGCAGCGTGTCGACGCCTTCCTTGCCCGCGCCGGAGACGGCCTGGTACGAGGAGACAATCAGCTCGCTGAGGCCGAATTCGGCGTGCAGCGCGCCCATCGCGACGATCATCGACAGGGTGGTGCAGTTGGGGTTGGAGATGATGCCGCGCGGGCGTACCCGGGCCGCGTGCGCGTTCACCTCGGGGACCACCAGCGGCACGTCCGGGTCCATCCGGAAGGCGCCGGAGTTGTCCACGGCGATCGCGCCCTTGGAGGCGGCGATGGGCGCCCACTGCGCGGAGACCTCGTCGGGCACGTCGAACATCGCGACGTCGACGCCCTCGAACGCCTCCTCGCTCAGCGCGATGACCTCGACCTCTTCGCCGCGCACGGTGAGCTTGCGGCCCGCAGAACGCGGGGAAGCGATCAGCCGGATCTCGCCCCAGATGTCCGCCCGCTCCGAGAGGATGCCGAGCATGACCGTGCCCACTGCGCCCGTCGCACCGACGACGGCCAGGGTGGGCTTGCGGGTGTCGCTGTTACTGCCGCTCATCGCCCGGTGCCCCCGTACACGACGGCTTCGTCGCTCTCGCTGTCCAGGCCGAAGGCGCTGTGCACCGCGCGCACCGCGTCCTTGACCTCGTCCTGACGCGTCACGACCGAGATGCGGATCTCGGAGGTCGAGATCAGCTCGATGTTGACGCCCGCGTTCGACAGCGCCTCGAAGAAGGTCGCCGTGACGCCCGGGTTGGTCCGCATGCCCGCGCCGACGAGCGAGATCTTGGCGATCTGGTCGTCGTAGCGCAGCGAGTCGAAGCCGATCTCGGTCTGCGCCTTGGTAAGGGCTTCCATCGCCTTGTGACCGTCGGTCTTCGGCAGCGTGAACGAGATGTCGGTCAGCCCAGTGGACGCGGCGGAGACGTTCTGCACCACCATGTCGATGTTGAGCTGGGCGTCCGAGATCGTACGGAAGATGGCCGCAGCCTCACCGGGCTTGTCCGGCACGCCGACGACCGTGATCTTGGCCTCGGACGTGTCGTGGGCGACCCCGGAGATGATCGCCTGCTCCATGCCTTCTTCTCCTTCGGACTGGTTACGCACCCAGGTGCCCACGTGGCCGGAAAACGACGACCGGACGTGGATGGGAATGTTGTAGCGACGGGCGTACTCGACACAGCGCAGGTGCAGCACCTTGGAACCGCTTGCCGCGAGTTCGAGCATGTCCTCGAAAGCGATCTGATGTATCTTGCGAGCCTTTTTCACCACGCGCGGATCGGCGGTGAAAACGCCGTCCACGTCGGTGTAGATCTCGCACACCTCGGCGTCGAGCGCCGCCGCCAGTGCCACGGCGGTGGTGTCGGACCCGCCACGTCCGAGCGTGGTGATGTCCTTCTTGGCCTGCGAGACCCCCTGGAATCCGGCCACGATCGCGACCGCGCCCTGGTCAAGGGCATCACGGATACGGCCCGGCGTGACGTCGATGATCCGCGCTTTGTTGTGGACCGAGTCGGTGATGACACCTGCCTGGCTGCCCGTGAAAGACAGCGCCTCGTGGCCGAGGTTTTTGATCGCCATGGCCAGCAATGCCATGGAGATTCGCTCTCCAGCGGTCAGCAGCATGTCGAACTCTCGCCCGGCAGGAATGGGGGATACCTGCTCGGCGAGGTCGATCAACTCGTCCGTAGTGTCGCCCATCGCGGAAACCACGACGACCACCTGGTGGCCGTTCTTCTTGGCTTCGACGATTCGCTTGGCGACGCGCTTGATGCCCTCGGCATCCGCAACGGAGGAGCCGCCGTACTTCTGCACGACAAGGCCCACGTGCGCTCCTCGCTCATATCTTCTGGGGTTGACCCCCAGACCCCCGCAAGGGGGTAACTGCGGTCGGCTCAGTCTAACGAGCAGGCCGGACAAGCCCTCCCAATATCACATAGCGAGACACAGAACTCACTTCGTGATCAGGCAGGACGCGTCCACGTCCACACACCCGCTCAGCGACGAACCCTGCCCGCTGCGGGCCAGAGCATACGGAAACGTAAGCCAGGTCACAGCCAGGATCACACTCAACACCCAGCGCCACCGCGACCCCGGCTCACCACGACAAGCACCCCGGCAAACCTACCCACACGCCACACGGGCCCTCAACGGCCCCTAAAGCCACTCCGACCCCACACTCAAGGCCAAGCGCCGCCTGCGGGCCGCATCGCGCCCTGGCCCAGCCCACGGCCTTCCAGGCCCATACGCACGGGCCCGCCGACCCGCCGGTGCGGCGACAGGCGAAGCCCGGCTGACGCAGCCATCAGACCGGTAGCAGAGGTTCGCCTGGAGTGCGAGAGGTCGGCGGGGTCCGGCGGGGCCTGGCGGCTCCGACGGCGGAGGCTCAGCTGCGGGCGGGGCGCAGGCCGAGCGGGGCGGCGATCTCCGCGGCCATCACCTTTCCCGCCTCCTCCGCCAACTGCTCCTCGGCGTCCGCGTTGCTGTCCGTGTCCAGCCCGTCCAGCTCATCCAGCGGACTGTCCAGCCGTACGTGCGCGACCAGCGACTGGAGAGCGCGCAGCGCGGCGGAGGCGGTCGTTCCCCAGTTCGAGAGGTAGGAGAACTGCCACCACCACAGCGCCTCGCTCACCCGGCCGTCGCGGTAGTGCGCCATGCCGTGCCGCAGGTCGGTGATGATGTCCGCCAGGTCGTCGGAGATCCGGCAGGCGACCGGCGAGCTGCGCGGCACGTACGGGTCGAAGACCTCCGAGTACACGTCGATCGGGTCGAGCAACGTGGCGAATCGTTCACGCAGGTCGTCTACGTCCGGTTCAGGGCCGATATCCGGTTCGTAGCGTTCGTCCGGAACGAAGTCCTCGTGGGCGCCAAGGCGACCGCCCGCGAGGAGCAGCTGAGAGATCTCCAGAAGAAGGAAGGGGACCGCACTGTCCGGCTCATCCCCCTTGGCCACCTCGGTCACCGCGACGATGAAGCTTTCGATCTGGTCAGAGATCTGAACAGCGAAGTCGTCGGGGTCCTGTCGGGTGTCGTGCAGCTTTGCGTCAGACATCGAGAAGTCTTCTCCCTTCGAAGGCACGTCCCAACGTGACCTCGTCGGCATACTCCAGGTCTCCCCCGACGGGCAGTCCGCTCGCCAGCCGCGTGACCCTCAGGCCCATGGGTTTCACCATGCGCGCGAGGTACGTGGCGGTGGCCTCCCCCTCAAGGTTTGGGTCCGTAGCCAAAATCAGCTCGGTGACAGCCCCGTCAGCGAGCCTGACCAGCAATTCTCGTATCCGCAGATCGTCCGGGCCAACCCCCTCGATGGGGCTGATCGCTCCGCCGAGCACGTGGTATTTGCCGCGGAACTCACGAGTCCGCTCAATCGCGACAACGTCTTTCGGTTCTTCGACGACGCAGATGATCGCCGGATCACGACGCGAGTCGAGGCACACCCGGCACTGCTCGGCTTCGGCGACGTTGCCGCACACCGCACAGAACCGCACCTTCGCCTTGACCTCTGTCAGCGCGTGCGCCAGACGCCGGACGTCGGTCGGCTCGGACTGCAGGATGTGGAAAGCGATCCGCTGCGCGCTCTTGGGCCCCACGCCGGGCAGCCTGCCCAACTCGTCAATGAGGTCCTGGACCACGCCTTCGTACACGGAACGCCTCCTCCTTCTCTGCTGTGCTCTCGGGTCCTGCTGTGTTCTCTGAGGTGTGCTCTGATGCTGCTGTGTTCTGGCCTATGCGGTGTGTTGTCCCTGGCCACGGTGGGTGAGAGCCGGTGCCGGGGTCTCGTGCCGCCGCTTCGCAGCGGTGGGGCGGTCGTCCATCGGGCGGGCAGACGGCGCGACGGGCCGTCTGCCTCCGATGCGGGTAAGGGAGTAGGGGCGAGGGTCAGAAGGGGAGCCCCGGCATGCCGCCGAGGCCCTGGGCGAGAGGTCCGAGCTTTTGCTGCTGCAGCGCCTGCGCGGACTGGTTCGCGTCACGGACGGCCGCGAGGACCAGGTCCGCGAGGGTCTCCGTGTCCTCAGGGTCCACTGCCTTCGGGTCGATGACCAGCCCCTGGAGCTCGCCACCGCCGGTCACCGTGGCCTTGACCAGGCCGCCGCCCGCCGAACCCTCGACCGGCGTCCGCGCCAGCTCCTCCTGAGCCGCCGCGAGATCCTGCTGCATCTTCTGAGCCTGCTGCAGCAGCTGCTGCATGTCGGGCTGGCCACCACCGGGGATCACGGGCTTACTCCTGTCCGTCCACGAACGTCTTCGGTAGCCCGAGCCTACGTGTTCAGCAGTCGCCGCGCCCTACGCCGTACGAAGGAGGGCGAACGCAGCCGTACGAGCTGGGGATGACGGCCCAGGAGACCCCCGGCGGCCCGGCGGTTACTCGTTCGCGATCTCCTCTATCACCGTCGCACCGAGCTCGCGCACGATCAGGTCATGCCCGCTGAGCGCGCTGTCGACGAGATCCGGGTCGTCCTCGGCCCAGACATCGTCCTCCGGCGCGATCGGAGCGGGCTCGCGCTCCCCGTACGCCCGCGCGCCCGCGGGTCCGGACGCCCCACCCGGCCCCGCGGCTCCAGCCGGTCCGGCCGAGGCGGAACCGGCGGACGCGGACGCCTGCCGTGCGCGCTGCGCCCCCTGGCCGCCCCCAGGCCCAGCGGAACCCGTAGCTCCGCCAGCACCGGCGCCGCCCTGCCCACTGCCACCACCGGCCGGTCCCGCCCCCGTGCCGCCCTGCCCCGACTGATCCTGGCCAGGCCCAGCGGGCGAAGCCGGGGCCTGCGCGGGCGCCAGCTGCCGGGGCGGAGCTGCCGGGGCGCCGCCACCGAATCCGCCGCCTCCACCGAAGCCCCCACCTCCGACGCCGCCGGAGCCCCCGTCTTGCCCGGCTCCCCCGCCCTGCCCGGCACCGCCGGAAGGATCGACGACCGCCTCGACCCTCCACTGCACGCCGAACTGAGCGCTGAGAGCCTCGCGCAGCACGTCCTCACTGCCACCGCTGACAAAGCTGTCGCGGGCGCCCGCGTTGGAGAACCCGACCTGGAGCGTGGTCCCGTCAAAGCCCACGACCTGCGCGTTCTGGCTGAGCAGGATCCACGTGAACCGGCGCCGGTTCTTCACCGCTTCCAGAATGTCCGGCCACATCTGCCGGACTTGTGCGGCTCCCTGAGCCATGCCGCCACCCTGGCCAGGCTGCGCCGCATCGCCCGCTGCCTGCCCGTGCGCACCCTGGGCCCCACCGGCACTGCCCGCACCACTCGCCCCGTACGCAGCGCTGGCCGCCGTTCCATCGGCCGGGCCAGCACCTGGTTGCTGGGGCTGCGGCGCCGGGGCCGCGCCCTGACCACCGCGCCCGCCTTGTCCAGGCGCCACGGCCGACGGCCACGCACCGGGCCGAGAGGCGCCGCCAGCACCCCCACCAGCACCAGCCGCACCACTCACACCGGTACCGCCGGTCCCACCAGCACCACCCGACGCAGGCCACGCCCCAGGCTGCTGCCGACCGCCCGGTTCCTCACCCGGCTGACCACCCGCCTGCTCGGCCTGGCCTGGCCCCACGGCGGGCGGCGACGCGGGCTGAGGCGGCGCGCTCGGAGCCGCCGCGTTCTCAGGGGACACGGACGGAGACGGCGCGGACTGGGCCTGGACAGGCTGAGCCCCCGCAGGCCACCCACCAGGCGCCGCGTCCGGCACCGGAGCCGCAACCGCCCTCTCGGCGCCCACCGCCGACGCCCCACCCGCGCTGGGCACCGCGCCCGCGTCCACGCCGCGACCCGCTACCGCCGCACGCGCGGCGGCCGGACCGGCCGGCACCGGAGCCGCGCCGCCGTGCGCCTGGGGTCCAGGCACGTACCCCATGGGTGGACCAGCGGGCGGCGCGCCGACGATGCCGTTCGCCAGGGCACCCCGTTCCAGCTTGTCCAGCCGGGCCCGCACCGACCGCTCATCGTCGAATGCCGCGGGCAGCAGCACCCGCGCGCAGATCAGCTCCAGCTGCAACCGGGGCGAGGTCGCCCCGCGCATCTCCGTAAGACCCTCGTTGACCAGATCGGCCGCACGGCTCAGCTCGGCCGCACCGAACACCGCAGCCTGCGCCTGCATCCGCTCGATGACCTCGGCCGGAGCGTCGATGAGGCCCTTGGCCGCCGCGTCCGGCACAGCCGCGAGAATCACCAGGTCCCGCAGCCGCTCCAGCAGGTCGGCGACGAACCGCCGGGGATCGTTGCCCCCCTCGATGACCTCGTCCACGACCTCGAAGGCGGCAGCCCCGTCATCAGCCGCGAAGGCCTCCACCACGGCGTCGAGCAGCGAGCCGTCCGTATAACCGAGGAGAGCGGTCGCCATGGCGTATGTCACACCGTCCTCGGCGGCGCCGGCGAGCAGCTGATCCATGACCGACATCGAGTCCCGCACGGACCCCGCCCCGGCCCGCACGACCAGCGGCAGCACGCCGTCCTCGACGGGGATGGCCTCGCTGCCGCAGACCTCGCCCAGGTATTCGCGCAGCGTGCCGGGCGGCACAAGCCGGAACGGGTAGTGGTGCGTACGCGACCGGATCGTCCCGATGACCTTCTCCGGCTCGGTGGTCGCGAAGATGAACTTCAGATGCTCCGGCGGCTCCTCGACCACCTTCAGCAGGGCATTGAAGCCCGCCGAGGTGACCATGTGGGCCTCATCGATGATGTAGATCTTGTACCGGCTGGACGCCGGGCCGAAGAACGCCTTTTCCCGCAGGTCACGCGCGTCATCGACACCACCATGCGAGGCCGCGTCGATCTCGATGACGTCGATCGAACCGGGCCCGTTACGCGCGAGGTCCTGGCAGGACTGGCACTCACCGCAGGGCGTCGGCGTGGGTCCCTGCTCACAGTTCAGGCAGCGGGCCAGGATGCGCGCACTGGTCGTCTTGCCACAGCCGCGCGGACCACTGAAGAGGTACGCGTGATTGACCCGGTTGTTCCGCAGGGCCTGCTGCAACGGGCTGGTGACATGCTCCTGCCCGATGACCTCGGCGAAGGTCTCGGGGCGGTAGCGGCGGTAGAGCGCAAGGGACGACACACCTACGACGATATCGGCCCCCACCGACAACCAGCCCACGCCGAGCAGCCACCCGTCCGGCCACGACGGCAAGCGTGCAGGTCACACCATCGATCCCCACAACGCAAACGCCCCCCACGCACCCGCCAGAGCCCACTTACCCTTGCTGCCTTCCGGCCCTGGGGGATTTCGGTGAGATAGCGCCACGTGAGGGGCTGGCCACTACCTTAGCGGATACCCAAGGCTCCTGAGACCGCCCCGGGTCACCTGCGGATCGTGTTCGCGAGCACTGCTTCGCGTCTTGTATTGTTTGCGGCGGAGGATTCGCCTAGTGGCCTAGGGCGCACGCTTGGAAAGCGTGTTGGGGGCAACCCCTCACGAGTTCGAATCTCGTATCCTCCGCAGCCGCCCACCTGGGCAAACGAAGGGTCCGACCGCTCAGCGGTCGGACCCTTCGTCGTCGTGTGGTCTCAGTTTTGGTCTCAGTTGCGCTGGCGGGCAGCCGTGGACTCTCGCGGACGGGCTTCGGCTCTCTGCCGACGATCAGGGGCCCTGATCGTCGGCCCCGTCGAGACCAAGATCCTCCTGGGCGACCAACCTGAGGCTCGGCGGCAACGTGCGAGCCGCGCACCGACCTGAGCCGGCCAACCGGCCAGCAGAGAGGTCAACCTCAGCCTCATTGACAGAGGGCCCAAATAGGATGCCCAGCGGAGACTCCGCGGCTTCTAGACCGCCACCCAGACACGAGCAAGGACACCCCCGACTGATGGCAGTGACCCAGCAGGAGATCGAGAACCGCTTGTGGGACGCCGCGGACGAGCTGCGCGTGGCGATGCCCGAAGCGCAGTACTCCTCGGTCGTCTTCCCGCTGATGTTCTGGAAGTACCTGTCGGACACCTGGGAGCACCAGCACCAGGAGTTCCTGGCCGACAACGAGGGCCTGGAGGGCCTTTCTCCCGAGGAAGCCCGAGAGATCGAGTACCGCGACTACCAGTCGTTCGAGATCCCGTTCATCCACCCCGGCACCGTCAAGGAGCGTCGCGCCTCCTGGTCGTCCATCCTCGCCACCGTCACCCAGCCCGGCCTGGGTCAGCGGGTCCGCGCCTCCCTGCAGGCCATCGAGACGGCCAACCCTGACAAGTTCTCCCGCCTGTTCGGCAACATGACGTGGGCCTCCGAAGAGGTGCTGTCGAGGGAGGTGCTGGCAGCGGTGATGCAGGCGATGGACCGCACCCCGAAGATGCACGAGGGCAACATGTCCCACGACGTGCTCGGCGGCGCGTACGAGTACCTGCTCAAGCGATTCTCCGACGGGTCGGGTACCCGCGCCGGCCAGTTCTTCACCCCCCGCGAGGTCGTCGAGCTGATCGTCGAAGTCCTGGAGCCCAAGAGCTTCGAGTCGGTGTACGACCCGACCTGCGGATCAGGCGGCATGCTCATCGCCTCCGCGAACCTGCTGAAGGCCCGCGGTGGGCGTGGCTACACGCTCAGTTTGAACGGGCAGGAGGCCGTAGCGGAGACGGCGGGCGTGGCCCGCATGAACCTCTTCATGCACAACCTCACCCAGTTCAAGGTCGAGGTCGGCGACACCCTGAAGGATCCGCGCTTCACGAAGGCGGACGGCACAATCAAGCAGTTCGATGTGATCCTCGCTAACCCGCCGTACAGCCTGAAGTGGAAGCCCTGGACCAAGGACCCGCGTGCCATCGGCGGGGTCGCCCCGCAGTCGACGGCAGACTGGGCGTTCGTTCAGCACATGATTGCCAGCATGGGCGCAGAGAGGGGACGCGCCGGCGTCGTTTTGCCGCACGGCGTCCTCTTCCGCGGCGGCCAGGAAGCAGCCATCCGCCAGCGTGTCCTGGACGACGATCTCCTCGAAGCAGTCATCGGACTGCCTGCCAACCTCTTCTACAACACCGACATCCCCACAGCGATCTTGGTGTTCCGTGCACCCGGCACCAAAGCCCCGGAACGACAGGGCGGCGTGCTGTTCATCGACGCCTCCAAGCGATTCGCCAAGGCTAAGAATCGCAACATCCTGACGGCAGCTGACATCGCCGATGTCGTGACCGCCTACCACTCGAAGTTCGATGCCGATGGCAACCAGGTGGACCCCGATGGAGGAAGCGGCCTCACCGCGCGACTCGTCCCCGCTACGGAGATCACGGCAAACGGGTACGACCTCAACATCGGCCGTTACATCAAGCAGGCTGCTGCCGAGCAGGAAGACCTGGGCACCCTCATCGACGCCTACACCTCCGCCAGAGCCGAGCGGCAGAAAGCCGAACAGCACATGCTCACTGTCCTCGCCGCTGCTGGAATCGAGGGATTCCATGGGTGAATGGCGGCACGTTCCTGCAGGGAGGATCGCGCGTCAGCGGCGGGAGATCGTTCGCCTGGAGCCGAGCGCCGAATACCGCACGATGGGGGTCCGGTGGTACGGCAAGGGTGCATACGACCGGGGCGTGGCAACGACGGAGACTGTCAAGGCCAAGTCCCTCTACCGGGTGCGGGAAGGAGACTTCACCTTCAATCGGATTGACACTCAGAAGGGTGCATTCGATGTCGTCTCTGCCGAGCTTGACGGCGCCTTGGCGACGAACGAGTTCCCCCTCTACGAAGTAGACGAAGAGGAAGTGGTAGGCCGTTTCCTGCTCCTCAACTTCCAGCGGCCAGAAGTCCTGCGACAGATCGGCGCTATGCGTGCTGGCTCCGAGGGGCGCGCCCGCTGGAAGGAAGCTGACTTCGAGGCGTGGATGATCCCCGTGCCGCCGCTACACGTCCAGCTGCGGATCACCGAGGTCATCGATTCGGTGGATGACCAGATCACCGCGCTCGACGCCGAGGGGGAGGCGCTGACGGCGGTTCTGCGTCGTCGACGAGCCGACCTCATCGCCGACAATTCGATTGAAGCCGTGAGGGCCGAACAAGCCTTTGACTTCTCAACCGGCGTGCGCCGGACACCCGACAGGGGCGCCGGCCCATACATGACGCCCTACCTACGTTCCGCGAACGTCGGCTACGGGACGCTCGACCTCTCTGACGTGCTCGAGATGAACTATGAGCCGGCGGAGCGCGAAAAGTTCGCACTCCGCTACGGCGATGTCGTGGTGTCCGAGGGCAGCGCGAGTGTGAATGCGGTCGGGATGCCCGCCATGTGGAGAGACGAGCTGCCAGCTCCCGTCTGCACCCAGATGACCTTGCTCCGCCTCCGGGCATTGGAAGGTGCATGCATCCCCGAGTTCGTCTTCCACTGGAGCATGTGGGCCTACGAGTCCAGAGCCTTCCTCGACATCGCTGGTGGCACCAACATCAAGCACATCAGCGCCAAGCGGGCCAAGGGCATGGCTGTGCGCCTACCCTCAATCGATCGGCAACGCGAGATGGTGGCGGAACTCGGCGCGATGGAGTCGGCGTTGAAGGCGATCCGTGCTGAAGCCGCTCGTCTCCGTGCAGCCCGGGTAGGTCTCCTGTCAGGGCTGCTGGACCAGAGCATCACTATCGACGTTTAGTCCGACCTGGGGGGTCTGAGGCGTGGCGAAGGGTATTCGGGAGCGCGAGTTCCAGAACCAGATGATCCAGTGGTCCTTGCCGATGGGTTGGGATTACACCGCAGGGCGGGCGCTGCCGCGGGAAACCACCCAAACGGTGCTCGTTTCGCACCTGCGTGAGGCCATCGTCAAGCTGAACCCCGGCGTGATCAACGGGTTTGACCTGGACGCGGTGGTCAATGAAGTCGTGGCCACGGTCACCGCCGTCGACGGCGGACTCGTCCGGGCCAACGAGCAGGTGCTGCGGCTGTTGCGAGGCCGGAAGGAGTTCCGGGACAACGACGGCGTGTGGCACACACTGAAGTTGGTCGACTTCGAGACACTGAACGCCAACACGATGGTCGTCTCGGACGAGGTAACCATCAGCGTGCCAGGTAAGACCTCCCGCCGGTTCGACCTCGTCTACTGGATCAACGGCCTACCTCTGGTCGTGGTCGAGGTGAAGTCACCCACCGCGAAGTCCGCGTGGGCGGAAGCGGCCCGCGAGATCAACAACATTTATGCCACGGAGTACCCGTGGTTCTTCACGCCCAACGTCTTCGCCGTCGCCGCTGACGGACTGAAGCTGCGGTTCGGTGCCGTCGGCGCGCCCACCAACCTGTGGCAGCCGTTCCGGTCCACCGAAGATGACGAGAACCTGTCCGGTAGCGCCGACATACAGCGCTCCGTCGAGTTGTTGATGAACCCAGCCACGGTCCTGGATATGCTCGCCAACTTCGTCCTCTTCGACACTGCCGGGGGAGGGACCGACAAGAAGTACCTCCCCCGCTACCCGCAGATGGAAGCTGCGCACCTGATCCACGAGCGTGTCTTGCAGGGCGGCTCGAAGGGACTGGTCTGGCACCACCAGGGCTCCGGGAAGACTCTGCTCATGGTGTTCGCTGCCGCGCTGCTACTGGCCGACACTCGCATCGAGTCACCCACGATCATCCTGCTCTCGGACCGGACTCACCTCGTCCGGCACACCTCAGGGGTCTTCACCTCAGCGATGGGGGACGCGTACTTCCACAAGCCTTCGAACAGCCAGAAGCTGCGGGCCCTGCTAGCCGATGACGTGCGTGGTGTCATCTCCACGACCGTCCACAAGTTCGCCGAGGCCGGCAAGAACCTGTCGGTCCGGAGCAACATCATCGTGCTCGTCGACGAGGCCCACCGCACCCAGTCCTCCGATGAAGAGTCCCTGGCCGGGCAGATGCGCGCAGCGTTGCCCAACGCGAGGTTCTTCGGCATGACCGGCACCCCTATCAGGAACCTCGCCACCGACACATTCGACCTCTTCGGCGAGGAGGGCGACCCTGGGCGAGTGCTACACCGGTATTCGGTATCCCGCTCTCTGCTGGACGAGGCGACCGTCCCGGTCATACTGCATCCGCACCCAGTCTCCTTCGACATGGACGACCAGGCGTTGCAGGCCGAGTTCGACGAGTTCGCTGACGACTTCGACCTTGATGACCCCGACCGTGAGGCCCTGTCCCGTAAGTTCGGACGCCTGACCTCGGTGTTCGCCAACCCCGACCGTATCCACACGGTCTGCCAGCACATCGTGGACCACTACCTGGCCGGCGCATACCGCAACGGCCTCAAGGCGCAGGTCGTCGCATACAACCGTGAGCTGGCCGTGGCGTACACGGACAAGATCAACGAGCTGCTTTCAAGCTTCGAGGCGTCCCAGGTGCTCGGCGAGGTCGGGAAACATCAGCGGATTACGGCCGAGGTGAACATCTCCGTCTCGGACTCCAAGACCACAGACGTTGGCATGAAGCCATACCAGCTCTCGGAGGCCGAGGAAGAGGAGCAGAAGCGGCGGTTCCTCAGCCCGGACGACCCGATGTGCTTCCTGGTGGTGACCGCGAAGCTGATGACTGGCTTCGACGCTCCCAACGAGGGTGTCCTCTACCTGGACAAGCCGCTGAAGGCCCACAACCTGTTCCAGACGATCACTCGTCCGAACCGCACGTGGGTGTCGCCGACCGGTTTCGTGAAGACCTCCGGGGTGGTCGTGGACTACATCGGCCTGGCCGAAGAGGTCCAGCGGGCAGTCGTCGACCCCACCGCGGCTGGTCCTCGCAAGGGAGGCGGGTTCGTCACCGACTTGTCCGAGCTGGTCACAGAGTTCCGTAAAGCCTTCGCCCGTATCGAGGACCTTCTGGCGGACGTGGACGGTGTGGACCTGACGGTCCACGGGTACCAGTCCGTCCGAGCCATCAACGTCTTCCTGGATGCCAACCCCGACGCTGCCGAGGTTTTCAGCAAGCACTACCGACTTCTGGCCCGCCTGTACCCGTTCATCAATACTGACAAGCGGGTTGCCAAATACAGCGACGGCTTCGGACTGTTCGGATCCGTGTACACGACCCTGTTCAAGAAGTCCTCTGATGAGGAGAAGAAGGAACGGCTGGCTGAGCTGGGGCCGATGGTCGTGGAGATCATCAACACCCACGTCCACTCCTTCAAGGTGGTTGCTTCTCAGGAGGAAACCCTCGTTCTGGATGCCCAGGGCATCACGATCCTCAAGGAGTTGCTGGCACTCGTCCGCCCCAAGGCCGACAAGGGGGGCAGCGAGGACGCATCTCCGCCGTCAGCGGCGGAGATCCTGGACCACATCAAGGCAGCCCTCGACAAGGGTGTCGACCCGGATTCCGCGAAGTACACCGCCCTCGCGGAGCGGATCAAGCAGCTGCGGGACCGGATCATCCAGAATGCCCAGGACGCGCTGGACTTCCTGTCTGAAGCACTTCGGGTGGCCCGCGCCATCGTCAACGCCGAGAAGCACCCCGACGAAGCCGTCGTCGTGCTGGACGACGACCACATCGGCGTCCTGTCGCGGATAATCCACGACCACGCTCCCGCCGGCCTCACCATCACGGAGAGGAACCTGGCCGAGGAGATCGACCAGGTAGTCAGGCGCACCCTCGCGCGGGCGTGGGACAACGCCGAGGCCCGCAACCGAGGCGCCCGCCGCGCCACCGCTGCGGTCTTCCGCCGCTACGCCCTGAAGCCGGTAGGGGAACCATACGACTCCACCGTCGCCTACATCGAGGCCCACTACCTCGTCGACTGACGAACGCGCGGAGACCCGGCACCCCGCAGTGGGTGTCGGGCCTCGTCGCGTTGTGTGGGCCTGCTGCTCTCCCTAGCGTCACCTGGGGGCGCGCGGGTGTGGTTCGCCCTGGTAGGCGGGCATTCCAGGGCACTACCAGTCGTCGGTGTCGCCGTACTTTCCCGGGTTCCGGGCGCGATCCACAGCCTGTGTGCACGCCTCGGCGAAGGCCGCCTCTACTGCGGCCTTATCCGTGCCTCGCACCTGGGCCTCGACCTCCTGACCCGTGCCGGGTCGTCGGGCCGTGCGCCAGGCCGAGGATCGGTCGGTGTAGCGGTCGGTCTCGAAGTCCCAGGCCGGCATCGACCACTGCTCCGGGACCCCGGTCGCCGCACGTTCCCCGCCGGGAAGGAACAGGGCTCGGGCGTGGAAGACCACGGCCCGCTCCGGTACACGGTCGCGGATGGCGCTCGCGCCGTCCGGGCCTTGGTGTTCCCAGCGCCAGCGGTCCCATGCCTCGACCTCGGAGGTGTGGTCGGGCCAGTCCTCGCTCCAGCGTGCGACGACCTCGTCAGCGTGCTCGCGGTGGAGGAAGGGAACGCGCCGTTCGCCGAGGCGGGCGACGTGGACCATCAGCTCGGCGGGGACGGGGCTCTGGCCTGCCTCCGGCGCGGCACTTCCCGCAGACTGGTCTGTGCCCCACAGGAGGCCGCCGACCTTGGCGGCGGTGTCCTTGAGGACGCGGCTGGTCAGGTGCTGGTAGCGGCGGCGCATCCGGGCGGACTTGCCGGGTTCCCAGCCCATGATGGAGTCGACGATCGCGTCGGAGACGCCAAGGATGAGCAGGACTGTCGCCGCGGTGTGGCGGGCGTCGTGGAGACGGGCGTCGCGGACGCCGGCGGCTTTCAGGAGCTCCTTCCACTTGTGGTAGTCCGTGTTCGGGTTCAGGGGCTCGCCGGTGGGCGAGGTGAACACGTACCCCTTCTCCGTCCACAGGTCACGGGCCCGGGCGCGCTCGCGTGCCTGCTCCTCCTTGTGCTGGCGCAGGAGCTGGAGGAGCTCATCGGGGGCCCCGATGGGGCGCTGGCCGGCGCGGGACTTGGCGTTCTTCGTCTCGCGGCGGGTGTTGATCTTCTGGGGGCAGAAGCCGGGCTTACGTCCGCAGCGGTCTCCGCAGCCGTGCTTGTAGCGGGGCCGCAGCCGGCCACGCCGTACGCGGATGACGCCGAGCTCGAAGTCGACGTCGTCCCACTGCATGCCGAGGACCTCGCCCTGGCGCAGGCCGAGGGCGAGCGCGATGACCCAGCGGGCAGTGTTGCGGTGCTTGGCGGCCTCGGCGAGGAGGCGCTGGACCTCTTCGACCGTGTACGGCTCGACCTCCTCCTCTTCGACCTTGGGGGCCTTGGCGATGGAGGCCGGGTTCGAGGTGAGGTGCTGGCGACGCACGGCCTCGTTGAGCGCCGCGCGGACCGTGCGGTGAGCCTGGTGGGCGGTGCCTGCGGCGCTGCCGTTGTCCTGCATCTTCTTGTAGAAGCGCTCCAGGTGCTCGGGGTCGAGCTTCTCCAGGCGGTGGGCACCGAGGCCGGGGATGAGGTGGTGGTAGACCGCCACCCGATAGCCATCGATCGTGTTCTCCGAGACGTGCGCGGCGGCGATGTTCTCGACCCAGTGGGTGAGCCACGTCTTCACGGTCCACGACTGACCGACCTTGCGGACGGCGCCCTTGTCGCGCTGGCGCTCCAGGTCGCGAACGACCTTGGTGACCTCGGCCCGGGTCTTGCGGCTGACGTGACGCCGGTCGGGGGTGCCGTCGTCCTTGACGCCGACGGTGACGCGGCCGTGCCAGCGGCCGTCCTTGCCGGAGTAGATGGTCGAGGCGCCGTTTGGCTGGCGGGTCTTGGCGGCAGGGGACTCGGTCACGCGGCCGTCCCGAAGTCCGAAGCGCCGAGACGGCGGGTCAGGAAGTCGTTCACCGCCTCCGCTGGGATTCGCCGGAGAGTGCCGATCTTCACGGAGGCGATCTCTCCTGCGGAGACATACTCGTACAGCTTGGTGCGGCCGATGCCCAGGCGGCGGGCGGCCTCCTCAACCGTGAGCGCAACAAGCGTGGCGTCACCGCCGTCAGGGCGGCGCTGGGCCACGAGGGTGCGCAGGGCGCCCTCGGGGACGTCCAGGAGCTGGGCTATCTGGGCAAGCGGAAGATCGTTTCCGGGCAAGGAGAAGTCCTTATCTGACCAGGGTGGGACGGCGAGTCCCGGGCTGGCCGGTTGATCCTTCAGGGATGGGCGTTGTGCGGTGACGAACCGGGCGGAGGCCGGCCTCGGCCGATTTACTCGACCAGCGCGAACGTGCTCCAGCCGCTGGCTTCGCATTCGAGCTCGATCCGCTCGGCAAGGTCGCAGCAGCGGCTCTGGATGCGTTGGATGCGGGACAGCATCGTGGTGGACACGGGATGGCCGAGCACAGTCACCCAAGCGGCCAACTCACGATGAGCGATGCCGCGATCGACGCGGAGGATTCCGATGCTTCGCACGCCTCGTATTCCCGCGTCGATGATTTCAAGTGATCGCGCTGTCATGCCCCAAGTTGTAGCGTTCATTCGCCGGTTTGGTTAACCGGCGATCGTGGTCTATGTTGCGCCGCGCACGACTTCGGCGCGGAGGGATTCACTGGTCCTTGGGGTCCGGGTTCCGAAATGCCAATCGGCATCCAGAGGCTGCTCTGACGTGGGGTGTTGTGTTGTAACTTCCCGTGGCGAGCCAGTCAACCGCTTGGCGATGTGACGCTTTTGGCTCGGCGACGAGGGCAACTATTTGGTCAACCGCCGATCGTGCCCTACCGTTTTCGCACCGCCCTCTTCACCCGATTCTCGGCAGCCTTTCTGCCGTCAGAGATTCGGCCGCATTGGGCTGGACTTGTGCGACCTGGGTGTGGCTGTGTTGACGACACCCCCAGGAAACGCGACCGGTTCTCCGCGCGCCCGCGCGAACAACCGGTCTCCGCCCTGCCCTTACGCCCGCTCCACCCCGACCGACGGTGAGCCGCGGCTGCAAGCCCGCCGGCAACCGAGTGAGGACCGCCCCCTCTTGGCACGAATTCGCACCATCAAGCCCGAAGCCTTTGTCTCCGAGTCCCTGGCCGTAGTCACCCTGACCGCCGAACGCACCTTCTTCGGCCTGCTCACCCAGGCCGACGACCAGGGGCGCCACCGCGACCACGCCGCGATCATCGCCGGGCAGCTCTGGGTCCTGCGCCCGGACCACACTCCCGCCGATGTAGAGGAGGACCTCGCTCAGCTCGCTGACGCCGGCCTGATCTGCCGCTACCAGGGGCCGGACCACAAGCGCTACCTGCACATCGTCACCTGGCGAGAGCACCAGAAGATCAACCGGCCGAGCAAGAGCCGCCTCCCCGGCTGCCCGCACCACGACGCCCCGGCTGGCGCGATGCCGGGCGTCGCCGAGCGCGCCGCAGGAGGCAGCTTCACGGTGCCCGCATCGTCGTCTCACGGAAACCTCCGTGAAGGCTCCGGCGAAGTGTCGGAGCACGCAGTGATTCCAGGCGCTGACGATGAACCCGCAGGTCAGAGGGATTTCACGGAGCACTCGGTGAAGGATGCTGGAGGGCTCCCTGCGGTGGCAGTGATGCCTCACGGTCCGGATCTAGGACCTAGGATCATGGATCTAGGAACTACCCCTTCGGGGGGCGCGAGCGCCCCCGCGCCCGACACGGTCTCGGTCCAGCAGCTGATCGGCGAGTACGTCGCCGCATGTGCCCACCGCCCGCCAGCGGGCGTCCTGGGCCATCTCGGCCGGGAGGTGCGCAAGCTGCTCGATGAGGGCATCGCCCCCGCCCACATCCGGGCCGGACTCGAACGCCACAGAGCCAAGGGTCTGCACCCCAGCACCCTGGCGAGCCTCGTCCACGAGGCCATGAACGCCACGTCCGCACCGGTCGCCCACAGGGCGTGGACGAATCCCAGCGACGTCGACGCCGCCTACGGAGGTGACCTCTGACCGCCACCCTCACCCGAGAGCCCCGCCGCGTTGGCCCGCTCGCCGACCGGCTCAACACGATCCTGGCCAGCCGCAGCATCGATCCCGGTGTCACGGCCGAGGAACCGCCGACCGAGCCGGTCACGGCACTAGAGCTCGCCGACGCCCGCATCCCCGCCCGCTACCGCCGAGCCTTGGCCGACCACCCGCAGGTCACCGCATGGGCCGACCAGGTCGCCGGCGCCGGGCGCCCCGGACCCGGCGGACCCGGGATCGCCGAGGGCCCGTCGCTGTTGATCGCCGGTCCCACCGGAACCGGCAAGACCCACCAGGCGTACGGCGCCCTCCGCGCGCTCCTCACCCGAGGCGTCCGCCTGCGTTGGGAAGCCACCACCTCCGCCGACCTCCACGCGCGCCTCCGCCCCCGCGCCGGCCACGACGCCGAACGGGACCTCCAGACGCTGGCCCGCTGCCCGCTGCTCCTCCTGGACGACCTCGGCGCGGCCAAGACCAGCGAGTGGACCGAGGAGCTGACCTACCGGCTGATCAACCACCGGTACGAGCACATGCTCCCCACCCTCATCACCACCAACCTGCCGATCCCCGAGCTGCGCATCGCGCTCGGTGACCGCGTCGCCTCCCGCCTCGCCGAGATGACCGAGCGCGTCATCCTCACCGGCCCCGACCGACGCCGCCGGAACGCGCCCACCGCCTGATCGGCCCGTGCGCGTGCCCCTCCCCCGCCCTGCCTCGCATCACCATCCGCGCTCACGCCTGCCCTGGGCGGCGCGGACCCCCTCGGGGACGGGGCCACGCGACCAGTCCCACCGTCATTCCCTTACTTTGGAGCCCCACCCTGCCCTCTCCCGCCCTCACGCGCCTGACTGCCCAGAGCGCCGACACTCCACTCCTCCCGGACTGGGTCACCTCCCCCGCAACGACAGCGGTACTGCTCGCCCTACTCGTGCTCGCCGGATGGATGCTCCGCCGACAACGCCGCCAGCCGCCCGGCGCAAACCGCTGGCGCGGGACCGTCGCAGTGCCGGTCGCCGCCATGGCCGCGGTCGGCTGCACCGCCTACAGCGCGGACACCAGCTGGCGGTTCGCCGCCGACTACCTGGGCATGGGCAGCACCGTCGAGCGCGCCTTCATGTTCGCCACCGCTGAGCTGGCTCTGTTCGCCACCGCGCTGATGGCGCGCCAGAACCTCAACGGGCCGGCACGCGCGCCGGGCGTGCCGGGCGTCCTGGTCTGGGTGCTCACCGGAGTGCAGATCATCCCCGCATACGCCGAGTTCGGGCTCGTCGGCGGCACCGTGCGCGCCTTCGTGGGACCGGTCATGGCGGCGATGCTGTGGCACCTGGCCATGGGCATCGAACTGCGCCACAGCACACCGCAGGCCGCCTCACGCAGCCTGGCCGCTGTCCTCGTACGTCAGGCACGCGAACGCCTGCTGGCCAGGTTGAGCATCGCCGACCAGGACGCGGACGCCGCTCGGCTGATCCGCGAGCGCGCCCTGAGCGACGCCGTCGCCCTGATCCTGCGCGCCGAGTCGGTGACCGACCAGGAGCGGGGCAAGCGGCGGGGCCGACGCCTGACAGAGCGCCTGCACGAGGCGCTGGAGCGGGCCGATGTCGACGGTGATCCGCTCCAGGACGAGCTGCTGCTGCGCAAGCTCGCCACCCGCAAGCAGGCTCTGGGCCTCGCCACGGTCGCACTGCCGCCGCGCTGGCACGCCCCGACCTCGTACACCGCCCGCCACTCCGGGCAGAGCAGCCAACCGCCCTCCGCTCGCCCGGAACCGGCTCCACGGGCAGAGGAGACTGCCCGCCCGCATCCATCCCACCCGGGCGGTGAGCAAGCGCCCCCGACTGCCCGCCCGCAACCTGGCCGCCCGACGCCAGGACTGCCCACACGACGGGCAGAACCCGAAGACGGCCCATCGCATACGGACATCGACGCCTCCGGCGACGCCCCGGGCAGGCGCAAGCGAAAACCGGCTGCCCGGCAGAAACGGGAGGACCGCAAACCGCGCGCCTCCGACGAGGTCATCCGCCAGTTCGCCCGCCGCGTGTACGAGGAGACCGGCCGCATCGGCCGCGACCGAGTAGAGGACGCCCTCCGCGACGCCGGCTACACCGTCTCCAGCGACGACGCCGGACGAGTCGTCCGCGAGTTCAAGAACCAACTCAAGGCCGCACCCAGCGACCCCGCTCCCTGATCCCCACAGCCAACCGCTCCCACAGCCACCACCCTGAGACGGAGGCTCGATGCACGACCCGCACCGCGAAAACCCCACCGCCAGCGACAACGCCCTACCAACCACCCCTTCCCCAGCGCGAGCAAGTTGGAGGTCCGGACACTCCCCCGCAGGGGGAGCGCCCGAACCCGACCCCGCCCCGGGGGTGGCGGGGCCCGACCTGCGCCAGGGGGCGCCGGACGGGAAGGCTGCGACCGAGGGCGGATCGCAGCCAGGCAAGGCCAGCCACAAGGGCAAGGCCAAGAAGGGGAAGTCACGCCCGCGCGACAAGACGCAGCGCCCCGCCCACAGCGTCCGCCTCAACGAGCACGAACTCGCCATCATCCAGGCCGGCGCCGACCACGTCGGCATGAGCGTGGCCGGGTTCCTGGCCCACTCCGCCCTGGCCGCTGCCCGCGACCAGTCCCGCACCGCAGCGGCCATCGCCACCGAGCGGGACATCCTGACTGCCCTGTTCGGTGTGCGCCGTCAGCTCGGCTGGGCGGGCAGCAACGTAAACCAGGCCGTCAAGGCCCTCAACTCCGGTGTCGACGCACCGCACTTCGCCGCTGCCCTCGCCGACCTGCAGCGCGCCGCACAGGCCGTCCAGCGGGCGGCCGACAGGATCACCAACGGGCAGGAGGGCCAGGCGGCTTGATCCCCCGGATCCACCAGCAGGGCAGCAACACGCTCGGGCTCCTGCACTACCTGTACGGCAAGGGCACCCACGAGGAGCACGTCGACCCGCACCTGGTCGCTTCCTTCGACGGCATGGCCCCCGACCCCGGCCGCGACCCTTCGGCGACGAAGAAGGACCTCCAGCACCTCCTCGACCAGACCCTGTCTCTCCTCGACGCGGACCAGCGCCCCGCCCAGCACGTATGGCACTGCTCGGTGCGCGCAGCCCCCGACGACCCGATCCTGTCCGACGAGCAGTGGGCCGACATCGCCCGCCGCATGGTCGCCGCCACCGGCATCGATCCCGGCGACGGTGCCGGCTGCCGCTGGGCCGCAGTCCGCCACGCCGACGACCACATCCACATCATCGCCACCCTGGTCCGCGAGGACGGCCGCCGCCCCGACCACCACCGCTCCGGCAAACGCGCCCAGGCCGAGTGCCGCCTGATCGAAAAGGAACTCGGCCTGCACCGGGTCGCGCCCGGGGACGGCACTGCCGCCAAGCGGGCCACCAGCGCGGAGCGGCACAAGGCCGAGCGAGAGGGGCGGGAGCGCCCGGCGCGCGAGGAACTGCGGGAGGCCGTACGGCGTGCGGTGGCCGGCGTGACGAGCGAGGAGGAGTTCTTCGACCGGCTGGCCGCCGCCGGTCTGCTGATCCGCAAGCGCGTCGCGCCCTCTGGCGACCTGCTCGGCTACAAGGTCGCGCTGCCTGATGACCGCAACGGTGAGAAGGAGCCGGTGTTCTACGCGGGCTCCACGCTCGCACCCGATCTGTCCCTGCCTCGCATCCGCGAACGCTGGGCCCTTCCTGCGGAGGCCGCCGCCTCGGCGGACGGCTCCCGGTCGGAGCAGCCCGCCCTGCCGCCCGTGACAGGTCCCGCGTTCGCCCGGCGCCGCGCCACCGCCGCCACGTGGCAGGCCCTGCTGATCATCGACAACGGCGACGACGGTGAAGCGGCAGCCCAGATCGCTGCGGCGGGAGAGATCCTCGACGCGCTCGCCAAGACCTCCGCCGCCCACACCCGTGCTCAGCTGCGCGAGGCGGCATTCGTATTCGAGCGGGCGAGCCGTTCCCACATCAAGGCCGTACGCGGGCACGACCGGGCCCTGCGCCAGGCCGCCCGCGATCTCGTCCACAGCGGGCCTGCCCTCGGCCGCGGCGAAGACGGCGCCACCACCGCCATGCTCATCGACATGGCCTTCTTCCTCGCCACAGCCGCGGCGAACTGGCACGCCAAGAAGCACCACAGCCAGCAGGCCGGCGCCGCCCGACAAGCCGCCGAACACCTCAGCGCCGCCTACCAGGCCGCCGCAGCCCACCCCATGGCCATCCTCGGCCAGCGAGGCCATCGTCTGGCCCCGCGTGTTCGGCAACGCCAAGCCGATCTTCTCCATCGGGTGCTGCCGGAGCTGGCCGAACGGATCCGGGCCGAGCCTGGCTGGCCTGCCCTGGCCGCCACGCTCGACGATGCCCGGAGAGCCGGCCACGACCCGGCCGCCCTGCTTGCTGAAGCCACCCGGCGGCGCGAGCTCGACACCGCCACGTCCGTCAGCGACGTCCTCGTCTGGCGTCTGCGCCGCAGCGCCCACCTGCCTGCCCTACCCGAAAGCCCCGACGGCACCCCGACCCAAGGCAGTCGGCGCACCGTGTCCCCGGCGCCCTCCACACAGCCGGTGCCCAGCGCAGCGAACGACTCCAGCCGTCGGCGCTAACCGGCAAGGCGGGCGGAACATAGCCGACGATCGCCGGTTGGGCAAACCGGCGATCCTCCAGACCATTGATGCCTGCACCCACCCGACTCCTGTGAGGAGCACCCGTATGCCCAAGACCGAAATCCGACCCCGACGCGACATCGTCGCTCTGCTCTGCGACGCCGACTTCAAGCGCCGACGTGACACCAACACATGGACCCACCGCGACGGACGCCCGTTCAGCAAGGAGGACAGGCTCTCGTCTTCAGGGCCACCCGAGTCGAACTCGAAGAGGTGAGCGAACAGCTCGCGCGGTACCGGGAGTACCGGCGCACGATGGACGAAGCGCCGGAGGCTCTGCAGCGCTTCCTCGCCCCGTTCATGGCGCAGCTCACCGAGAAGAACCTCGGCAACGCCGTTCAGCTCATGAGCGGGGACGACCGGACCGAGTTCGATCGACTGCTCCGCCTCACGCTCGACCCGGTTCGTCCCTTCGCCCCGTACGCCTTCTGACGACGGCCCGCGTCCCTCCATGGCCAGTGCGAGGAAGTGACCGGTTCCCGGGGGATCCCAGCATCTGACGCCACTGGGGCACGGGGACGGACCGCCAGCTGCAGCCGCAGGCCGTGACGCGCAGGAGACGCCAGAACAAATCACCGCAGCACGAAGCCGGGCCTCCCAAACAGGGTGGCCCGGCTTCGAGGCGTCGAAAGCCCTCAGCTGGCTGGAGCGCGCAGGAGCCGGTCGCGTGTGCTCTCCGGCAACACCCGACGCAGCACCGGCGCGCTGGAACTGAGCGAGCCGGCGAACGCGGCAACGAGGTCGTGCGGCACGCTGGCGCTGAACGACGCGGCCCACAGATAGCCTGCGCCGAGCACCGGCTCAGCCCATGCCTGCCACCCAGCCAGGGCCGCCTCGTCAGCCTCGGCCACCAGGGCTAGTGGGTCGGCGTCCTGAATGAGGGGCGGTACCTCTCCGAGGCGGAAGTGGGAGGCGAAGGTCGGGTCTATCGCCCCCGCGCCGGGCTCATCGATGTCACGCAGCCAACCGTGCGCCGCGACGGCTTCGAGGACCAGCTCCGGGCCGCCGAGTGGCACGGAGGGCTGATCGCGGGCGTCGAGTGCGACGAGAAAGTCGGCGAGGACCTCCCCGGGGACATTGGGGGTGAAGTAGGCCGACCACTGAGCGAGTGGGCTGCTCATGTCCGTCCGCGCGGACACCTGCCAGGCGATCGGCAGATTCCCCAGGTGGAACGGCTCGTCCGGCAGAACCCATTGCGCCCATCGCAGGGTGTCGGGACTGATGTGCAGGACGGTGCTGCGCAGGACTTCACGGTCCTCTAGCGCCGCGCTCAGCTCCCGTCGCCCGCGGACGATCGCCAGGCTCGTCCAGCCCAGGTCGGTGAGCGTGTCAGCGACGGTGTCGTACAGGCGTCCGTCGTCACCAGCCAGGTGCCGGGGACCGACCCAGTAAGCGGGCGGGACCGTGGTCGGGGTGGTCGGACGGAACGGGAAGTCGGGGTGCAGGGGCGCCTTCAAGGGCTTGTGGGGTTCTACTTGCGCCAGCGGGCCGGCCTCGACGGCGATCACTGGTGGCAGATGGTCGAGCTGCGTGTCCGGCGTCTCGGGCCTTCGGCGAGACAGGCAGGGGGCCGGGGGACTCCGACTCGAGCCTCTGGTGTCACACCAGCCGGGAGGTCTCCAGCACACGAGCGACAGTGACGGCAACGACGTCGGCCGGCGTCTCGGTGTCGAAGGAGATCTGGTAGCCCCGCACCTTGGCCTTGCCAGTAACGGCGATCTTCCATCCCTCCCCCTCGGCGCCAGGGCGCCCGAGCGGGAACCATCCGAGGTAGAAGCGGCCGTCCTTCGAGTTGACGTGCACGTCCGCGCGGTCGTCCACGACCAGGTTGAAATCCTGGGCGGAGAACTGATCCATCACAAGGGTGGGCTGGCCCGGGCCGAGCTGCCACTCACGCAAACGCAGGGCTCCGACAGTGGTCGAGAATCCAGGACTCGAGGACATCACAGTCACGGGCAATCACCTCCATGACCTGGGGGTTTACAGAAGGTCGTCTACGTTGACATGCCTTGCCCGCATTGGCCAGTCATTCGTGGATCCTCGCTGTCTGCCCCCGGCGAACTCCTGACCGCTGTCATCCAATCGAGGCGTTTGACGGTGAACCCAGTCGTTGCAGCCTCCGGTGCGGCCAAACAGTTCCAGGGAGCGGCCGGAGGCGACGGGGCCGTCTTCCGCCCCAGATGCGGAGGTGAGTGCGAAGCTCGTAGGACGAACCGATGACGGGAGTCGAGATCGTGAGTACCAACAGATCGCCTCTGTTCTACGTCCCTTGGTCCCCCGAGGAACCCGGTTGGTCCATCGATCAGGCAGGCATCCGGGGAGCCGACTGGCTCATGGAACAGCCTGGTCAGAGGCTGGTGCTGGTCAGCCAGCTGCAGGACTACAGACAGCTTCCGATGGCTGAGCGGACCAAAGGCGTGTTGTCGCTAAGCCCAGCACCTTGTCTGGTTGGCACGGGGGTCCGGTGCTGGCACCGTGGTCGACCCGCGAAATTGTTGGTGATCTCTCTGATGATCTCCATGGTCGGGCGACGGCTATCTGTGTCATCCCGTGGGGTCCCGATCCGCTCGTGATCGCTTGGCTGCGGGCACGCCGTGCAGTGAGCGTGGTTGATGGGTCGGTACACGCCGAAGCGGACGAACCGCTTCTGGATCCGGTGATCGAGGCGGCAATGATCGAGCTGGGGCAGTCGGTGAACCACGCCAACGGTCTCGCCAGCAGGATCGACAAGGCGTTCGGCGTGCACACGCTGCAGAAACTGCACCAGGAAGGCTATCGGTGGAACGTCGACCATCTATGCGGCTGGGCATTGGCCAACGGCTTCACTGGCGCCGAGGAAGACCGCCTACGGCAATACGCCACCAAGGTGCTGCAGGGTTCTAAGTTCTCACCGCAGCCGACCGACCCGTACTCCCCTGGGGCCGTTGAGCGCTGGCGGGACCAAGCGTCGCAGCCACCTGCCTGAACCACGGTGCGTATCCGTCCACCCACCTCACGATCGATCCGACACCCCAAGTTCTGAATGACCGGTCCCAGTGGTCGCGGCCTCGCCGCCGAACTCAGTCGTCCCAGGTCAGAAGGTGCGGCATCGACTAACTTCGCTATCAAAGGACAACTCCAGTGGTGCCCACCTGTAAGGTCTCGGGTTTCGTGGCCACATCTCAGATTCAGTGGCCACTGTTTGACCAGTTAGTCACGCCGCTGAGGCACAGTCGGCGGCTCCACTAGCTCGCGTATCTCCTGATCAACGCGAATCCGCGCGTCAGCTCTTCGGCAGCACCACCAACGGTTCCTGCAAGGAGGCGACCTGGACGGGGTACTGCCCATCACTCCTGCGTCTATGACCCCGGCAGCCAGACCCCGGTTCCGGGAGTGCGCATCTGTGCCAGCCAGGAGATGAGGGTGTCGCGGTTGGCTTCCTCGACCGGACAGCCGCGGGACTCGACCGTGCTACGCGCCCCGGGCGACCAGGAGGAGGAGGTGGCCACCATGCCCTGCCGAGCCCCCTCGAAGATGACGTCGGCGGCGAGCGCCTTCACCACCACACGGTCGACCTTGTGTCGCGTCCGCTTGCACTGCACCAGCATGACCGCCGGCGCGTCGTCGTCATTCGGATCCCACGCGCGGATGTCGACGCCTTCATCCGCGCGGCCCGGACCGAGTTCCACCCGAAGCCCTTCGCGGCGTAGCCGTTCCGCTACGAGACCCTCGAACTGTCGCCAGTGCATCTCTTCCAGAGCGGTGCTGTTCGAGTCCAGGTAGTCGATGAACCGTTGATCGAAGGAGAGCCCCAACGCCAACGGAAGCCTTTCGGAGGCGAACAGATCTCGCAGGGCGGCGCGCGACGGGTACTCCTCACGTCGGACCCTCGACCATGGGTTGGCGACCATGTGTCGATGCATGATCAGCATGAGACGCGAGGCGATCACGACCCCGCGAGACCCCCACCGCTGACGGATCTCCTCGAGCAGCGGACCAGGATCGATAACGTTCGTCCCAGGGCGAGGAGCCATTTGCGGCAGCCGTTCGAGGGTGTAGTCGAGCGGCCCGAAATCGTCCGCGAGCTCGGGAAACTCCTTCACGAGCTGAGGAACGATCGACGGAGCCGTGAGTACCGCAGCCGCGTCGGCGTCACCGAACGCAGCTAGCAGTCGCTGGGCCAGCTCCTCCATCACCTCCGATCGATACCTGTAGACCAAGTCCATGTCCTGAGGCCAAAGGTCCCCAAGGTCGTGAGACGTAACTGCCTTGGCCAGCTCTTCCTCGGACACAGCCAGCCCGAGCTTGAAACCGACCAGCTCCGCCATCGAGTCGACCACATTGCGGCCGCTCACCCAGATGCTCCCCACGCGCCCACCCCTGTCCACGTGTCTGAAGTTTCAGCGAATCCCATCCGGTCCCGCACAGCCGACTACAGCAGTGTTCCATCGCGAGACTGCGAGGCGTCAGTCCTTGAGCTGGTCGGCTCCCGGGATGACCCCGAGCAGGGTGTCGAACGTGCCGTTCGCGTAATGCAAGTTCTCGACGCGAACCTGGTCCCGCAGAGCCTTCCACGATCCCGTGTACCCCGTCGGGTTCGGCTGCGCCACCACCCCCACCGGAGTGCCGATCGTCAGGCCGCTGGGGTCGTGGCTATACCCGAGTCGGCCGTAGAAGTCGATGAGGTCGGGCCGGTGCACGATGTGGACCAGGGGGTATCCGGCATCCCCCAAGTGCTGCTCGGCCGTCGTGATCAACGCCCGCGCGAGCCCCTTGCCCCGGTGCGTCTCGACGACGGCCACGCTGTCGATGGTCGCGATGCACCGAGCGAACACTGCGCCCGCGCCCTCGTGCTGCAGCTCGTGGTGGGTGCCAATCCAGTGCATGGGCGGCTGCGCCACCAGCGCAGCGGCCAGGGTTCCGGACTCATGCATGGCACCGAACACCAGCCGGATGCCAGCGGCTATGCCCTGTTCGGCTTGGGCAATCAACGTGCCGATCCCAGCCCAGGTCCCGTCCGGGTTGTCCGGGTCGGCCAGCTTGAGCACCGGCGCGAACATCTCCGCATCCGCCGCCTCAGCGCCGACGAGCGCGTACCCGTCAGGCACATACGGGTCGGGGATCTCGATGACCTTCCCGGGGATGCGTCTGTCCTTCAACGGATCACCGGACCGCCGGGCTCCGCTGCGCCTGCTGCTCTTACTCTTCGCGTTCCGCGTCCGTTTCCCCATGCGACATCCCTCCCTGGCGAACCACCCGACAGCCGCCCCCATCCTGCACTGTGCTCTCAGGATGGCAGGGACGCGTCGAGGTACTCCTGCACGGGCTCGAACAGGCCGTACGGCACGTACCGGGGGATCTCGCCATGGGGCGCCCAGGCAAGCTCAGCCAATTCCTCGGGGGCCGCGACGTGGGCCGTGCCACCTACCACCTCGCACGCGGTGTACGACATCAGCCGGCCCGTCTTCGGGTGGACCCGCTCGCCGAGCAGCTTCATTGCCGCCACTGTCAGGCCGGTCTCCTCCTCTGTCTCGCGCACAGCAGCCTCTTCATGAGTCTCACCAGGTTCGACCTTGCCAGCCGGAAACTGCCAGGAGAGGGGACCTTCGCTGACGCGGCGACGCACCAGCAGAACACGGCCCTCGTGAACGATGACGGCGGCGGCAACGCCCGACTCTTTCTCCGTACTCTGCTGCATCTTCCTGTTCCTCCACAGGCAGCACGGGGATGTGCGTGATGGGTGTCTGCGAGGCCGTCACTTGGCGGAGAGCAGCTCCCGAGCTTCTTCGGCACACCCCCACGACAGCGTGACGCCAGCACCCCCGTGCCCGTAGTTGTGGACGACGACGGTGCCGCCCTCCTCATCTCGCTCCGACTCCACGCGAACCGTGGCACGGGTCGGTCGGGCACCGATCCGATGCTCCAGGACGCGGGCCTCGGCAAGGCGGGGTTCGATCTCGGCGCAGCGGGCCAGGATGCCGGCCGCCGCCTTGTCGTCGGGGGCGAGGTCGCCTTCGCCGTCGATGGCGGTGCCGCCCAGGACGACGGTGTCGCCGTGGGGGTAGAAGCAAAGCAGGTCCGGCGAGAGGCCGGTGTCCTCGGAGAAGAACTCGGTCAGCCCCGGGTTGGTGACGACGACGTGCTGGCCGCGGATGGGCCGGAGGTCATGATCCGGGACCAGTTCCTGGGCCCCCAGGCCCGTGCAGTTGACGACCACGGGAGCAGGGCCGGCGTCCGCGAGCGCGGCCAAGCGTCGCCGCTCGACCGTTCCTCCAGCAGCGTCGAGCCGACGCAGGAGGTAGGCGAGGTAGGTGGGCATGTCGATCAGCGGCACCGTGAACCGGTAGCCAGCCGAAAACCCGGCCGACAGTTCAGCCGGCTCGCACGGCCGGAAGCCGGGCAGGGTGGTGGCCCAGTCCGGTGGCGCCTCGGCCGTACGGGACGCCTCAATGCCGCTGGCAAGCCGGACGCCCGTGGCCGGGTCCTCGGCCAGCTTGCGGAAAATCTCCAGGGACCGCTGCCCCCACTCGTCAACCTTGTCCTTCGGCTCGACCAGGTACGGGCCCCACATCGCCCCGGCCGCCAGCGAGGTGGCACCCGGGACCTGCTCGGCGATCACGTGCACCGAGGCTCCGGCCTCGGCGAGAACGACGGCGGTGGTGAGCCCTGCCACCCCAGCCCCGACAACGACAACGCGCTCCCCTGCGGTCATGATCCCGACCCTAACGGCCAGGTGGCGTCGACGGGGCGTGTTCGGCGAGGGCGTGCTCCAGGACCGGCAGGAAGCTGCGCACGTGGGCGTTGCGCTGTCGGCGGCGCAGGTCTGCGGCGAGCTGGTGGAGCAGGGCCGCGCTGCGAGGCGAGCGCACGACGTCGAGGCGGTCGGCGACGATCTGGCCGATCTCGCAGGCGGCCTCCAGGTCACCATGGGCGCTGTGGCCCAGGGCCAGCCAGGCCCCTTCGAACATGGCCCTGCGCTGGCTGGGATCGCCGCGCGGGACGTCGTACGCCCCGGACCGGAGCATCTCCGCCCCCTGGGCGAGGAAGCGCCGTCCCCTCGTACCGCCGTCCGCCTTCAGCTGGGCGCGACCCATCTGGATGAGGCCGTAACCGGCCTGGCAGTCCAGGTGGTTGTCGGTGAGGAAGTACATCCAGCGGGGCTCCTCTTGGCTGCCGTCCCGGCTGGCGATCAGTTCGCGGGCAGCCCCGCGGGTGTGGGTGAAGTCGTTGTCACGGCCGGCGGCGGCGTACGCGTACGCGAGCCGTGACAGGACGGATGCCCGTACGGCGGGCGGGGCGGCGTCGCTGGCGCGGCGGGCGGCCTCGCCGAGGGCGATGGCGTCCGCCGGGTGGCCCCGGCTGGCGGCCTGGAAGGAGAGGTCGCCGAGGATGTGGGCGCAGAGAGGCAGGTCGTTGACCTGGTGTGCTGCCCGCAGCGCCGTGGCGAAGTAGCGCTGCGCCAGACCGTGGTCGGCGGCGTCGAAGGCCATCCAGCCGGCCAGCTGGCCGATCTCCGCGAGCGCGCGGATGAGGCGGCTGGCCACAGCGGGAGAGTGACCGCCTTCGCGGATCAGCAGCCCGACAGCGCGGAACTGGGCACCCACGTACGGGAGATGGCGTGCTCCACCGTGCTCGTCGTCGAGTGCGGAGAGCATGGGCAGGTGTTGCTCGACCTGGTCCGCGAGCGGATCGGCACCCATGGACGGCGTGATCCGGGGCGCGTACTGGCCGCGCCCCGCGGTGCCGTCGAGGTACTGGGCGACGATCGCGAGGAGCCCCGCGCCCGAGATCGCGAGGAACCGGCGTCGGTCGACGAGCCCTCCCATCACCCAGTCCTCCACGATCGCCTCCATGCCCTGCACGGTCCAGGGCCGTGCGAGATCCGTGTCGGCCGGCACGAGCGCCGAGGAGTCGCCCACGCGGCCCTGCCAGAGTTCGGCCACCGAGACAGGTCTACCCAGTTCCTGGGAGAGCACGTAGGCGGCCATCATCGGTAACGGCGAGCGCGGCAGCGAGCCGGCGTCCCTCCAGTGGTACGGCGCCGACTCGGCCACCGTCCCCGCTCCGAACACCCTGTTGAGCTTGCGAGCGAGCGCCTTCGGGCTCCACCCGAGTTCGTCGAGGCACCCCGCCAGTACGGCGTTGGGTTCCCCTGCCTGCGGTGCCACGTGCGACCACCTCTTGCCTCAGTGGTTCGTCCATCACTTCTCGCGCTCCCTCATGGTGACGCCCTCGGGCAGCTGATTCGCCTGCTTCTCAAGGAAGTTGACCGAGTTGACCCGTTGATCGGGTCCTGCGCGACCGGCCTCCTCCGGTGTTCTTGGATCCCGGCGGAAGGCGCCGCCTTCGGTGCCGACGGAGAAAGGGGTGGGCCATGAGACACCGCACGAGCACCTCCCGAGCCCGTACGAGCAGCGTGCTGGAGCGCAGCGTCGGACGACCGGCCCCCGTCGCCGGGCAGGCCGACGCCGGCGCCGCCCGCGCGACCACGCTGATCACGGATCTGCCGTACGGGCCGAAGGCGGCCGAGGTCGCCCGGGAGGCAGTGGCGGTCGCGCTCCGCGGCACCGAGGCGGACCTCCTCGATGACGCCCGGCTGATCACGTCGGAGCTCGCAACGAACGCGTTCGCCTCGGGCAGCCCGCCCCTGGTCCTGTGCGTCGACCGCACAAATCCGACTACCGGCGGCCTGGAAGTCGAGATCACCGTCACCGACGGAGGCTGCTCTCACCCCGCGCCGTCCTCTCCTCCGGCTCCCGAGGAGGAGGCCGAATCGGGGCGAGGACTGGTCATCGTCGAGGCCCTGGCCGACGCCTGGTCGCTGACGACAGCCGCCCACGGCACCCGCGCCTGGTGCCGACTCACGCGCGGGGTCCGCCCTTCGACTGCCAACACCTGAAGCCCACTCCCGCTATATCCCGACTTCGAAGGAGGCACCACACGGTGCGCATCGACCATGCGACTCCACCACCCCCGCCCACGGCCATATCGGAGGTGGTCCGCCGGCCCCGGGTCGTCGTCGCCCTCCACGAGGGGTTCTACGGCGCTGCGTCGGGCACCGGCTTCAGTAACCGCGCCTTCCTCACGGCGCTGGCCCGCCTGCTGCCGCCGGGCCGCCTCTCCGTGATCACCCCCCACGTTCCGCAGAGCGGGGGAGCGCACGATCGGCGGTGGACCGGCGAGGTCCAACAGATGCTGCGGCAGGCCGAGGCCGACGTCATCACGATCCCGGAGGTCCAGGCGGCGCCGGACTCGATCCACGGCTCCGTGCAGATGTGCGACCTGGCGGGCGAAGCGGTGGTACGCATCGCCGACCGCGCGAGCCGGTGCCTCCTCATCGGCCTCGACATCCCGTTCCTCGGGCTGGCCCCCTACACGTCGCCGACCACGGACCTGCTGCTCGTACCCCGCTCCACGACGGCGCTGACGAGGCCCAAGGACAGGTCCCGAGTCCGCTGGGAGCGGGACGCGCTGCGGGCGGCGACCGTCCGAGGCGGGCGGATCGGCGCCATCTCCTCCCACATGCGGGGCCACCTCGTCGTCAGTTACGCCGTCCCCCGGGGAAGCATCGTGAGCGTCCCGAACGGGCTGATCCACGAGGAGATGGTCCGGCCGACGAGCGCGCCGCCCCTGCCCTTCAAGGCCCGCGCCGGATTTCTTCTCGCCATGGGCCGTGCCGTGCCGACGAAGGGCTTCGACGACCTCTTGGAGGCGCTGCACCTCCTCAAGGAGCGCGGGTTCCGCGCCCCGCACCTGGTCCTGGCGGCGGTGACCTCGGACGAGCACGAGCGCCCGACCTCGTACCAGGAGGACCTGGCGGCGCGCATCCTCGCGTACGGCCTGGACGCGACCCTGATCACGCGCTTCACCCCCGCGATCCGCGCCTGGCTACACAACCCGGCCCTGCGCGCGGTCGTCGTTCCCTCCCGAGAGGAGCCCTTCGGTCGCATCCCCCTGGAGGCGTTCGCAGCTGGAGCGGGTCCGGTGGTGGCAACCACGGCCGGCGGGCTGGCCCAGACCGTCGTCGAGGGCGAGACCGGCTTCACCGCCGCACCCCGTGACGCCAGGTCCCTGGCCTCCGCGCTCCACCGCGCCCTGACCGTCCTGCCCCGCGAACGCGACCGGCTCCGGAGCGCTGGGGCGGCCCTGGTGCGCTCGCGCCACGACTACGAGGCCAGCATCGGTTCCGTCATCGAACGCATCGCCCCATGGGCTCTGGTGCCGGCGTCCAGCGTGGAGGGCCGAGCGCGATGAACCGGCCGGTGGTGTTGATCAGCCTGGAGTCCCCGCACTCCTTCTGGCGGTTGTCCGCCGAGCACGAGAGGGCACTGTCCGCCGCCTTCCCCGGTGTCGAGTTCCGTACGGCGACCGCAGAGGCCGTGCCGCACCAGCTGGCCGAAGCACACGTCTACTTCGGTTGGAGGTTCGAGCCGTCGTGGCTGTTCGGCGCGCCTCATCTGCGGTGGATCGCCTCCCCAGCCGCCGGCACCGACCACCTGCCCGTCGCAGAGGCCCACTCCGTCGGGGTGGCTCTGACCCGCTCGTACGGGTTCCACGGCAGGCCCATGGCCGAGCACGCCATGGGGATGGTCCTGGGCTTCTCACGCGGGTTGTTCATGAGCCAGCTCGCCCAGCGGAATCGGACCTGGTGGAAGGACGACCTGGCCGAGGAGTTCTTCGACCTGGCGGGGGCGACGGTGACCATCGTCGGCTGCGGCAGTATCGGCGGACATCTCGCTCGTGCGGCCCGCTCCTTCGGCATGGACGTAATCGGCGTACGGCGGACGCCGAAGATCGCCCCCGAGGGCGGGATCACGTGGATGCACACCTCGGCGGTTCACCAGGCGGTCTCCGTCGCCGACGTCGTGGTCGATCTGCTGCCCGCCACCCGGGCCACGGACCGCTTCTTCGACCACGGTCTCTTCACGGCGTTCAAGCCCAGGTCCCTCTTCCTCAACCTCGGCCGCGCGTCGACCGTCGACCAAGCGGCCCTCCTGGCCGCCCTCAACACCGGCCACCTTCGCGGCGCCGCCCTGGACGTCTTCAACCCGAAACCCCTGCCCGCCCGCCATCACCTGCGGCTCCACCCCCGAGTCGTCCTCACGCCGAAGAGCTCCACGCTCAGCCGCACGTACATGAACGAGGCGGTCGCATTCTTCGCCGACAACCTGCGCCGCTACCTCACCGACCAGCCGCTCAACGGACTGGCCGAGGTACCCGCTGCCCGCTTTCCCCTCGTAGGAGGCTGACCGATGCCCACCGCACCCCAGCGCGACCTGGCCGCCGCCTTCGCCGCGACCGGCCGCAACCACCCCTACCTGGCCTTCACCCTGAACTCGCTCTGCAACCTGGACTGCGTGTTCTGCAAGCCCCGCTGCATGCCGGACTACGGGCACAAGGACCGTCCCCTGACCGCCTCCGACTACGCGGCCATCGCCGCCGAGGCCGGCGCCTGGGGAATCAAGAAGGCGCACTCCTCCGGCGGGGAGCCGACCCTGCGGGCGGACATCCTCGACGTGATCGCGGGCCTCGCCGACGGCCTCGGGCCCGACGCCGCGATCGGCATGACCAGCCACGGCAACCTGCCCCGCGGACTAAGCGTCGAGAAGCTCCACCAGGCCGGCCTGACGTACCTCAACCTCAGCCTCCACAGCCTCGACCCCACCCGGTCCGCCGAGATCATGGGCGGCGGCGACCCGCGCATCACCCGGCGCACCCTCGACACCGCCCTCTCCCTCGGCCTGCGCGTGAAGATCAACTGCGTTCTCCAGCGCACCTACCTGGACGACGCCTTCGCCGTGGCCGAACTCGCCCACGACCTGCCCATCGCCGTCCGGCTGATCGAGCTCCAGAACATCGGCCCCGCCCAGGCGCTCTTCGACACCGAGTTCATCAACGAGGCGGAGGTACGCGACCGCCTCCACGAATGGTTCGCGAACGCCGGCGAGGTACGCAGGGACGAACTCGGCGTCCGCAGCCCCGGGCAGTACCTCCGCCCCGACGGCTGGGCGGGCTCGATCGGCTTCATCTCCAACTCCAGCTGCGCCACCTGCTCCGACGCCAACCGCATCAAGATCACACCCACGGGCGTCGCCCGCCCCTGCATCCTCCACAACCGCGACATCCCCCTGAAGCCCCATCTCGTCGAAGGCACCCTCGGCGACGCCTTCGCCCATCTCTTCCAGGCCATGCTCGACCGCAACACCAACGACGCCTGGCAGGGCTTCCACTACGTCGACTACGACCTGCGCTGGGACAGGATGGAGCGCCCCGAAGGCACCCCGGTCCTGCCTCTGCTCCCCCTCCTCACCACGAACACGGCCCAGCCCGCCTGTGCCCGCGCCTCCGCCGGGGAGCGGTGATGGTCATGGTTGAGGCGCCGCCCCTGTATCCGGGGCTCGGAGCGCTGTACGAACGTGAGCTGGAGACCCATGGCGTCGGGGCGGTGATGCTCACCCACAAGTGGCAGTCGGCCGACCTGCTGGCTCCCCACTCCGACATCGACGTACGGGTCCTCCTCGCCCAGGCTCCGGCGGACTGGGAGGAGTGGAACCACCGCCTGGCCGCAGCACACACCGCTGCGGTCGGCCGGGAGGTATCCCACCGACGTCTCCTGGAGCATCCGCCCGGGTTCGCATTCACCGTGCCCGAGGCGGACGGCCGGTTCGTCTCCGCGCCCGAGCTCGCGACCTGGTCGCTGATCAGCGGGAGCCCACGGGACTTCCAGCGTTGGAAGTCCCGGGCGCAGATGGCGCCGTGGTGCGAGGTCGACGAGCGGTTCTACCGGGGCATCCTCCAGGCCCGGCTGGGCGGTCAGTACCAGCTGGCCGCGGACAGCACCGACAACGTGGTGGAGGACATCGCCGCGTACCGGCGCCACTGCGTGGCCTGGCACTACCTCGCCCCGTGCTGGTTCGCCGCAGCCGCGCTCGCGACACGGACCCGGTGCCCCGGCAAGACGGCCGCGCTCACGCAGTGGCGGCCGGACGGGTTGGACGGGTACGCCGAGTTGTTCCTCGGGCACGCCGAAGACCGCCCCAATGCCCGTCCTCGGAGTCCGCGTCACCTGCTCCGCACGGCCCACGTCGCCCTGGAGGCGGCCATGCGCCGCGTCCCCGACGCGGACCGCTTCGCCGGCCAGGACGAAGAGCACGCCCGTACCGACTGGGTGATGACCGCCGGGATGCTCCGCGTACGCGTCGCCCGCTGGCTGTACTACCTCGAACCGCCGCCCGGCGTGGCGACCGACTACCTGATCCGACGCGAGGCGAAGGAACTCCGAGCCGCCGCACGGACCTTGAACGCGCTCGCGGCGTACGAGAGCACCTCTGCCCAGCGGCTGGCCGCCCGGATGGTGGCACTGATCCCCACCGGCCCGACCACCGCCGGCATCCTGCGCGCGACCCTCGCGCTCTGGCACCGGCAGAAGTCCACCGTGCAGGACTTCCTCAGCCTCACCCCCGCTGACGTCCATCCCTGACACAAGGAGTCCCGCCATGCCCGCGCGTGCGCCCCTGCCCCGTGCCCTGAAGACGGCGAAGATCAAGATCACGACGAAGTGCAACCGGTCCTGCGACTTCTGCATCTTCGCCGACGGCGCCCAGGGCGAGAACATGTCCATGGAGCTGTTCTCCACCATCCTGTCCCGGCTGGAGACCATCCCTTTCCAGCAGCTGCACATCAACGGCGGCGAGCCCACCGTGCACCGGGACTTCCCCGCCCTCAGCGACGCGGCCCGCACCCGCCTGCCGGACAAGGTCATGGTCCTGGGCACGAACGCCATCACGCTGGCCCGCAACAAGCGGATCATGGAGGCCACCCTCCGTTCGTACGACCAGGTCCTCATCGGCTGCGACGACGAGCACGAGAACTACGACGAGGTCCACGCCGTCGTGCCCCGTCTCCGCAAAGCTGGCAAGACGGTGGTCATCAACAGCGTCCTGGAAGGCATCAGTTCCACCCGCCTCACGCAGCTCGCGAGGCTGTGCGACAGACACGGCGCCATCCACGTCACCAACCACGTGCACCACGTCGACGTCGGCCAGCCGGCCAACGAGCTCCGTGGCATCTGCGACCGCTACCTCGACCAACACCTGATGATCGAGATGGACGGTTCCTGCTACCGCTGCTTCAACGCCATGGCGAAGGACGACAGCGAATTCAGCATCTGGGACGAGGACTTCGCGGCCAAGGTGTTCGCGCCCCGAGGCCACCACTTCCGGTTCTGCCTGCGCTGCCACGAGTACACCGACTCCGGCGCCGCCCTCCTCCCCGCCCCGGCCCTCACCGTCTGACCCCAGACCGGAGGTACACCACCATGCCCGCAGTCCTCGGACTGAACTTCCACCACGACACCAGCGCCGCCTTACTCGTCGACGGTCGCCTCTACGCGGCCGAGGAGGAACGCTGGAGCGGCGTCAAGCACAACCACCCCACCCGCAAGGGCACGCTCACCTCCCCGACCCGCGCGCTCCAGTGGTGCCTGGAGGCCGCTGGCCTCGAACCGCAGGACGTCGACGCCGTCTGGGCCGCCTCCATGCGCCCCAACCCCGCCGCCGGCTGGTGGTTGGCCGAGGAGCGAGACGAACTCGCCGCCCTCCTACCCGCCCCGCTTGGCGAACACCTCCGCCTTCTCTCCCACCACACGGCGCACGTGCTCTCCGGCTACCTGCTCTCCGGCCACGACCACGCGGCGGGCCTCGTCATCGACGCCGGCGGCTCCTCTCTCGGCTTCGACTTCGGCCCTGGCCGGGAGCGCATCACCGGGTACGACCTGCAACCCGATCGCATCGACCGCCTCCACCAGGGCATGCCGACCGTCGTCCCCAGCCCGGCCGGACCCCGGCGCGTCCATTCCTCCCTCGGGCACTTCTACCGGAACCTCGCGCGGCGGGTAATCCCGCCCGGCGACGAGCCCGAGGGCAGCATGATGGCGCTCGCGGCTTTCGGCGATCCCCAGCACTACGGAGCGCAGATCCGCGAGCTGATCCGGCTCGGCGACGACGGCGAGGTCCGCATCGACCACCCCTGGGGCTCGGCGGACAGCAGCACACCGCTGCTGCTCGGCGGCCGTGCCTGGACCGCCGACAACGCCGCGGAGCAGCCGGAACACAAGCGGGCCGACCTAGCCGCCGCCGTCCAGGAGGTCTTCGCCGAAGCCGTCGTCCACATCGCCCGCCACCTGCAACGGCTCACCAGGACATCCACGTTGGTGTTCTCGGGTGGGTGCGCCCTGAACTCCCACCTGAACGGCCAGCTGGCCGCCGACAGCGGCTTCGACACCCTCTTCGTGGCCCCAGCCCCGCACGACGCCGGCACCGCCGTCGGCGCCGCGCTCTACGGCTGGCACTACCAGCTCGGGCAGGAGCGCCTCCCGGTGCCGACCGACGCGGCCTGGGGCCCGCACCCGGGCACCCTGCCTGCCACTGCGGTGCCGACCGGGTACCGTGCGCTGACCGACCTCGGCCCGGGTCTGGCGCCCACGGTGGCCATGCTCCTCGCAGGACACCACATCGTCGGCTGGGTGCAGGGACAGCTCGAATTCGGACCGCGAGCCCTCGGCCATCGCTCGATCCTCGCCCACCCCGGCCACGCCGCCACGCGCGACCGGCTCAACGCGATCAAGAAGCGAGCCGCATACCGCCCCTTCGCGCCAGCCGTCCTCGCCGAGCACGCCACGGAGTGGTTCATGTCGGCGGGCGACCCCTTCATGAACCGTGTCGCCCGCGTCCCCCGATGCCGAGCGGGCCGCATCGCCGCGGTCACCCACCACGACGGCACCGCCCGCGTGCAGTCCGTCGCCGCCGACCACCAGGGCCTGCACGAACTCCTGGAGCAGTTCCACGAACGCACCGGACTTCCGCTGCTGCTGAACACCTCCTTCAACCGCAAGGGCACCCCGATCCTGCGGACCGCCGAGCAGGCCGTGGCAGCGGCGGCAGACCTCGGCCTCGACGCCCTGGCGGTCGGGGACACCCTGCTGCTCGCCGACCACGTGCCCGACCCCCATGCCACAACCCTCCGTACGAGGTGAGGCGGATGAACCCCATCGACCTGGACCACGTCCTGACCGTCCTCGGCGCCGCCGCGTGGAGTACGGACGAGCAGTCCCGCGCCCGCGTCGCCGGCACCCTCGCCATCGACGTCTATGACGGCCACACCCGCGACCAGGGCACCCCGTACCTGGAACACCCCCTGGCCATCATCACGCTCTTGAGGACGGAGGTCAGGGTCAGCCACCCCGAGACCCTGCTCCTCGCCCTCCTCCACGACGCCCTGGAGGTGGCCCCCGAATCGGAGGCGCTGCTCGTCCAGCACCTCGGCGGACCGTTCACCTCCCGTCTGCGTGCCATGTCGGCGGACCACCGCCTCGAACAGCGCCCCAAGGCCGCCGGCGACGAAGCCAGCTGGCGCTTCAAGCAGGCCGCACTCCCGTCCGAGGGCCTCCTCGTCCGACTCGCCGACCGCCTCCACAACCTGCGCGACCTCGCCGCCTCGCCCAACGCCGACAGGCGCCGGCGGTTCCTCCAGAGCCTGGAGGACTTCTACCTACCGCTCGCCGACGCCGCCCGCGGCCTCAACCCCCACCTGGCGGCCATGCACACGCTGCTCCACGCCGAGTACGTCCAACACCAACAGGAGGTACGTCCGTGAAGCGCGTCGTCTACTCGATGGCGCCGGTCGGCCGAACTGGCGGCCGGGTCTACTTACGGATGCTCCACGAGGCGACGGCCGACGACGTCGAGTGGCGCACGGTCCCGGACCACAAGCGCACCCACCGCGTCCGCCGCTGGCGCAAGCTCCGCCACCTCGCCCGGCTCGCCCCAACCATCCGGGCACTCGACGTCACCACCGGCACCTTCGTGTGGGACGACCTGAGCTTGCTGCTCTTCACGCCCGAGATGCGGGCCCGCACGGTGTTCCTCCTGCACCACTACGAGCCGTTGCAGCACGACTCCGCTCCCGTAGAGGCCATGCTCTGGGAGCGGCTGTTCCGGGTGCTTCCGCAGTGCGCCGCCGTGGTGTGCGTCGCCCCGTACTGGGCTGACTTCCTCCGGGCCCGAGGCGTCCACAACGTACGGGTGATCTACAACGCCTTCGACATGACGGAGGTCGAGCGGGCCCGCGGCTTCGACCGGACCGAGTGCCGCGCAGAGTTCGGTCTGTCGCCGGACGTGATCGGCGTATACGCGGGCAAGGCCGTGCACTGGAAGGGAACCGAGGAGGTCTCGGCGGCCCTGGCCGGCGACCCCGGGCTGCGGGTGATCACGAGCGGCAGCAACACCATCGGCTTCGACGGCGCCCACTACGACGTGGAGCGCGAGCGGTACCTGCGGCTGCTGTGCGCGTGCGACGTCGGCGTCTTCCTCCCCCGGATGCGGGAGGGCTGGAGCCGTTGCGCGGCGGAGGCCCTGCTGCTCGGCCTGCCCTGCCTGATCCGCCCCGTGGCCGGCCTGGGTGACCTCGCCGCACTGACCGGCCAGCCGGCCCCGGACCTCGGCCGCCTGCCGGCGCAGGTCCGGGAACGCGCGGCGGCGCGCCAGACCGAGGCCAAGGCCGCGTACGAGGCCCTGGCCCGGTTCGATCTGAACTACTTCGGCAACGCCTGGGGCGACCTCCTCGCGAAGGTCGCCTGACCTACGGCTACGCCTGCGCGGCAGCCAGCTTCTTGGCCGCCGCGTCCAGACGGGCCAGCACGCGGTCCCGGCCGAGCAGCTCCATGGACTCGAACAGCGGGAGTCCGATCGTGCGACCGGTGACCGCGACCCGGATGGGCGCCTGGGCCTTGCCCAGCTTGAGGCCGTGCTTCTCGCCGACGGCGAGCAGGACGGCCTTCAGGTCGTCCGCCTTCCACTCGGCGACGGTGGCCAGCTCGGCACGGGCGTCGGACAGGATGTCGCCGGCGCCGGCCTTCATCGCTTTGTTCCACGACGCCTCGTTCTCGACCGGCTCATGGAGGAACAGGAAGTCCACGTAGCTGGTGATCTCCGACAGCAGCGCCAGTCGGGTCTGGGCCAGCGGGGCCGCCACCTCGAAGAGGTCCTTGTCGAACGCCTCCGGGGCCCACGGCGCGTACGGGGCGACGAGCCACGGCGCGCAGGCGTTGGCGAACTGCTCCGGGGACAGCGCGCGGATGTAGTCGCCGTTGAACGCCGTCAGCTTCTTCACGTCGAAGAAGGCCGGCGCGGTGTTGACGTCCTCGATCCGGAAGAGCTGCTCCAGCTCCTCGTACGGCATGATCTCCCGGTCGTCGCCAGGGCCCCAGCCCAGGAGCATGAGGTAGTTCACCATCGCCTCGGGCAGGAAGCCCTCGGCGAGGTAGTCCTCCAGCGCGACCTTGTCGCGGCGCTTGGACAGCTTCTGCCGCTTCTCGTTCACGATCACCGGCAGGTGCGCCCACACCGGCGGCTTGGCGCCGAGCGCCTCCCACAGCAGCTGCTGCTTCGGCGTGTTCGACAGGTGCTCCTCGCCGCGGATGACCTGCGTGATGCCCTCGTCCAGGTCGTCGACGACGTTGGCGATCAGGAAGACCGGGGACCCGTCACCACGGGCGATCACGAAGTCCTCGATCGCGCTGTTCGGGAACGCAGGCTCCCCGCGAACGAGGTCGACCACGACGGTCTCGCCCTCGTCCGGCGTCCGGAACCGCAGTGCCCGGCCCTCCTCGAAGGCCAGCCCACGATCGCGGCAGAACCCGTCGTAGCCGAGGTGGTCCGACCCGGTGCGCTCCTTCAGCTGCTCCCGGGTACAGTCGCAGTAGTACGCTCGGCCGGCCGCGAAGAGCTGCTGGGCAGCCTCGCGGTGCCGGTCGGCGTTGTGGGACTGGAAGTACGGCCCCTCGAAGGCCGCGTCCTCGCCGTGGATGCCGATCGCCGCGAGCGCGTTGATGATCCCGTCGATCCACTCCGGCTTGTTCCGGGCCGCGTCGGTGTCCTCGATCCGCAGGACGAACGTGCCGCCGGACTGTCGCGCCACCGCCCAGTTATAGAGAGCGGACCGTGCACCACCGACATGGAACATGCCGGTCGGGGACGGGGCGAAACGAACGCGAACCGGGGCAGTAGACATGCGCTACAGGGTACCGACGCAGGACGGCCGCCCCGGACCACTCCACCTACCTCCGGACCGTCGTTTTCCAGCCGTCCTCGCCCCCTACTCGTACGTCTCTTTCCACCGCTCCCGGTGCCGCCGGTCCCCTTGTCCCAGGCCGTTCACCGCACCGAGCGACGGCAGCGAGGCCCCGTTGTTTCAGAGCCCGAGGTGATCGCGATGGACGGCGAGGATGTCGTTCTCCGTGGCGAATTTCTCAGCCGGCCCGCTGAAGTACGTGGTGGCCACGAAGATCGCCACGTCGACCTTGAAGTGCACCCTCGCGCCGAGCAGGTCCCGCACCTCCCGGCTGGGGATCTTGCTCTTGGGCGTGTACCGCTTGCACTGGATCACCATGCTCCGCCCGTCGGGAAGGATCCCCAGAACGTCTGCTCCGTTGTCATGCGAGCCACCGACCCTCCGCACGTCGGTGCGCCCATCGCGCCGGCACAGGTCCACGACGAAGTCCTCGAACTCCGTTCCCGTCATCGCGTCGACCTCGGCAAGCGTCCGCTGCCCTGCCCTCACGGCCTCGTCATGCCGCCACTGCCGATCACCGCCCCTGATGAACCGATCGGTGCGCCACGACCACCACCCACCGCCGGAGACGCCACCGAGAACGAGCGCAGCGACGAGATAGGGCCAGATCACGCTCCAGAAGGCCACCACGAGGACGACACTCGCGCCCCCGGCAATGACTCCGCCGCGGAGTCGCCGCTCTCGACGCTCCCGCGCCGCTGTTCCTCGCCGCTTCCGTGCCGCTGCCATGGCGCCCCTCCTCGTCCAGTGCAGCAGTCTCGGGAAGGGTGAGGTGTCCGAGAAGGGCGCAGTTCAGCCAATGGCTGGTCTCGTTGCTTGAGCTCCTCCCTGGTGGATACCGGTAGAGCGCCGACAGGGGCACGACACAATCGGTCGTACGCGTACCGAGCCGCCCAGGGGGAGCACCGTGAACTTGCTGCCGACCGCCACGAGCACCGATGTCCAGGCGCTGCGGCCCCGCGTCGCCGTGCTCCCAGTCGGCTCCTTCGAGCAGCACGGCACGTACCTTCCATTGATCACCGACACGGCGATCGCGTGCGTCATCGCCCAGGAGATCGCCGGCGCCTACCCCGTCCACCTGCTCCCGCCCATCACCATCTCGTGCAGCCACGAGCACGCGGCCTTCCCTGGCACCGTCAGCATCAGCGCCAGGACCCTTTACGTCGTGATCGACGACATCCGCGCCTCCCTCGCCCGCTCTGGCATCCACAAGCTGGTGATCGTCAACGGCCACGGCGGGAACTACGTCCTGTCGAACGTGGTCCAGGAAGCCAACGTCGACGGGCCAGCGGTCTCCCTCTTCCCTCTCGGCCTCGACTGGGACCGTGCCCGTGAGTACGGCGGCCTCGAGTCCGACAGGCACGCGGACATGCATGCCGGCGAGATCGAGACCTCGATCCTGCTCCACGCCGCTCCCGAGCTCGTCCGCGAGGGCTACGACGACGCGGACCACGACAGCCGGCAGCGGCCCTTCCTCCTGGTCCAGGGAATGACCGAGTACACGCGGTCCGGGGTGATCGGCTTCCCCTCGCTCGCCACCGCTGAGAAGGGAAAGGCGGTCCTGGAAAGCCTGCGATCGAGCTTCTCAGCACACCTCGATGTGCTAGCCGAATGAGCTGACACAGGGATGGGGTCATGCCCTGCAGCGCGGCGGCGGGCACGGGGAGCGGCGGCTGACAGCAGCATGCAGCAGGGCGGGCGGGGGCACCACGAACGAGGCACGGGCTACTGAGACGAACACCGGGTTCCGGGTGGCCCTACTCAGACGCCTTCCGAATGGGTCTCTACGGGGAGCATGCGGCTGGCTCCATACCTTTCGAGTCTGGATGGTGGTTGCTCCGGCCCGTCGACTGCGTTTTGCTGGGAGGCATGGCACAGTCCCTCACTCCTCAGGCTCTGGAACAGCAGCGTGAGTTCCGAGGTATGAGCGTGAAGGAGCTGGCCGAAGCCACTGGCGTCTCACCTGCGTCCGTACGTCGCTGGGAGGCCGGGACGCAAGCGGTAAGCGACCGAGCTTTCGGGCGGCTACTGAAGGTGCTGCGCTGTGATGCGCAAGACTTGACTGCGGGCGAACGGGGGACCGAGACGCTGCAGGACCTGCGTCGTCGGGCGGGCATGAGTACCGCAGAGGTCGCTTCGCTGCTTCGCCGTAAACGAGCATCGCAAGGTCTGCACATCAGCGCTGAGAAGATACGTGACCTTGAGCGTGGCCGCCCGGTGCGCGGGCGGACTTGGCTCTCGCCCGAAACCCAAGGCCGAGTGGCACGGATGCTGGCCCAGGTCTACGGAGTTCCTGACCGCGTAGTCACTGATGCCTGGCGCCGCACGCGCCCGAACGACGCGGCCCCCGCGCTTCCAGCTCGTCGACCTCGCAACGCGTCCGAGAGAGCAGTGACAACCTGGTGTGAGCTTAACGAGCGGCAGCGCAGCTACCTGACGTGCATCTTCCATCAGGATCAGGAAGCGGAAGAGGAACAGCGCCAGAGCCGCTATGCAGGGGAGGCCCAGCAGCCCGCTGCAGCGTGGCGACGGCTGACCTTGGCACTCAGTGCGCCAGCCGACCTTGTCGGCTTCACTCGCATCCAGGAGCGACTCCGGGAGGCCGGCATTCACGATCCGGGGACCGGGTCCTCCGTGAGCGCACTGGAGAGGCGGGGCCTGATCACCGTCTACCGGGATCGCCTGTACATCGATGGACTGGGAGATGTTCCGCGTACGCGCGTAGAGATGACTCGGCACGGCAGAGCGGTCGCACGCGCAGCGCTCGGGGTTACGCCCGCTCCAGCACCGCCCGCAGCACTACTGTCGCCGTGGCTGTGGAAAATCGTGGTTCGTGTCGCGCGGGCAGGGAGTCAAGGTGTGGACGGCAGCCTCGCCGGACGGGGACCGCACTACCTTGCCGTGGGTCAGAGCCCCGACGGGCGCACACCCAGCCGCGGCTTCATCGTTCTGCGTCTCCCTGATGGAGCGGACCACGGACCGTACCGCTGGTTCCTCACCGATTCCGGCCGACGCCATATCAAGGACCACATCGATACCTACCAGTCTTTGTATCCAACCGTCGACGTTGATTCGGTCGCAAATATGTTCACCTGACCACCTGATGGAGTGACACCGAGGTCCATTGTCAGTGGGGTGTCGTAGCCTCCCCACCGATGATGCGACACGGAGACACGACCACGGTCCAGCAGACCCATGTCCTGCTGGAAATCGTCAAGGCATTCGCGGTGTGTGAACACGCGGTGGCTGCCGGGGAGCTGACCGGTCCCAGGCGTCTGGACCGCCTCATGGAAGCCCACGGGATTCTGATGGCCGCATGTGGCCCCGGACACCACATCCCCTTCGACGAATTGATGGGCAGACTCACCGGTGAACGGGCGGGGTCCCTCGAGCGGTTGCTACCCGAGTGGATCAACGCTGAGGAGCTCGCCGGTGTACGGCTCTTGGAGAGCGACGGCGTCGCAACCGAGGACGGCTTCGACTTCCGGCACGAGGCTCAGCGTGTCATGCGCGCCGCGGAGAAAGTCGGGAAGTTCAGCGGCCAGGTCACCAAGCCCAAGCTGGATGACGAGTACAGCCAAGAATCCGTCTTCAGCGCGATCAAGGGCCCCTTCTACGAGAGGCACCGCAGGACGCTGGTCGAGAACCCGACCGTGCCGAGGAAGGATCTGGCTACCCTCAACCTGCCTTCCCGGGCGAACGACTTCTACCGCCCCATCGCTCAATACGCGCAGTACAGCGGCTGGTGGTGGCCCTGTCCGGCCTGTCAGTGGCCGATGAAGGTGACGACAGACCGATCCAGCGGGCGTATCCGCGGCCAAGTACGCTGCCTGTACCCCTGGCACGATGAGACAGGCGCGTCATACGAGTTCGTCGTGACCACTCGCCGGAAAACGGCTCCCGAGCTGCACCCGACGTTCGAGTGCCGAGTGCCGTCGGGCCGCTTCGCCTCGCTGTGGACCGGCGCCGTTCCGCTCGTGCCGGAGGCCCGAGCGGTGGAGGATACGGTCGTGCTGGTGCGGCCCGTGTGGCGATACACGGTGGTCCCCGGACTTCCCGAGCTGGCACTGCATCGGGCAGTCTCGGCCAGCCTCGAGGGCACACCCTGGACGTCGCACCTGTGGCCCAACGGGGATCAGTGCGACCTGTGGATGACCCACGCCGACAACGATGAACCCCGGTTCATGGCCGACTTCAAGGACTACACCTGGTCCAACCATCTAGTCAGCAAACTCGACCTGGATGGCGGCGACCGAGGCGGCGCCGAGTATCTGGTGGTGCCCGACCACCGCAGCGAGCAAGTGGACCAGCTCGATGCGGTGTGCCGCAGACACAGGATGAAAGCGGCGATGACCGCGACCGAATACCTGGAGATGGTCATCAACCAGGCCAAGGGGGGCCAGGCATGAGCGGCGACATGACGGGCACGGAGGCCGGCCTCGCCGGCGCACTTGCGCTGGCCGCCCACTACTTCCCACGCAAGGACGATGAGGGACACGTTCTGGCTGGCTTCGAGGAAGCCACGTTCTTCGCGCACCGAAAGCCGCAAGCCTGGTCCGAATGGGCAAACTTGCCCACCACAGAGCGAAACCTCATCCGTCAGGTCATGACCTTGATGGCCCAGGAGTGGACGGATCCGAAGAAGCTCCGGACCTCGGTGCTCGCCATGCTCGGAGCCCTGTCATCAGAACCGGACATCGCCGACCGCTCCGGAGGCTCGCTGCGTTTGCCGCCCGGAGATCCACACCTGGCGGACGCAGCGATCCCGCGGATGGGAGGTGACTATCTCGGCTTCGTGCAACGCGTCACCGGCCCCTTCTTCACCTTCGGCAAGCGCCCCAAGGCCCAGGCGTTCGCCGGCCCGGGAAAGCTGAAGACGAGGACTGCCTACCTGGGCCCGGAGCACGGCACGACCAGCAGGGAGATCTTCATCCCGGCCACACCCGACTTTCGGGAAGCACCCGGGCATGAGTTCCTGCCTCAGGTACACACTCGGCCGCCGCGTGACCGGGTCGCACCGACCGTGGAGCAGCTGTTGGAGGTCGCCAAGACGCTCAGCGGGCAGGACAAGAGCGTCCGCTACCTGCACAAGGTGCTCAAGAGGTTCTTCAAGAGTATGAAGACGACGACGGGCGCGATGACCGAACTCGACCTGACTGCCGGCGATCTGCAGCTGCTCAACGCTCCCACGGGAAGCGGCAAGACCGTCCTGGTGAGGGTTCTGGCCTCATGGGCTGCTCTGAACGACCGGCGCATCGCTCTCGCCGTCACAGACGTCCGGGCCACCTTGGAGATGGCCTGGGACATCAATAACGACCTGGCCTATCTCCACAAGATCAAGCGGCTCGTCGAGCCCACTCACTGCACGCCGTTGATGTCCCCGTCAAGCATGCACCGGCGCGCCATGGACTATGCAGCCCTGGGCACCTCAACCCAGATCGACGAGTGGGACCGTCGTGCCAGGACGGACATCGGCCTTCTGTCGACCGGATGCGCGCAGCGGGCGCTGATGGACCCGCCCACCCTGTACCCCTACGGGGAAGAGAACTGCACCTCGCTGACCTCTGAGGCCACTGGCTCCAACCGGCTGACCTGCCCGTTCGCACCGACGTGCGGCAAATTTCAGCAGTTCTACCGGGCCACCAACGCGGCCGTCATCGTCACCAACCACGCGAACCTGCTCGAAGGGCGCACTCGCATCGGTGTCGTGCTGGACGGGCAGGAGTTCCGCGGTCAGGCGCGCGGCACCCGGGGCATGAGCGTCCTGGAGATGACCCTGCGCGCCTGCGATGCCCTGGTGATCGACGAGATCGACGCCTTCCAGACAGCAGCGATCAGCCGTTGCACTTCGGAAATCACTCTCGCCTCCCGAAAGAGGACGACCGCACTGCGGGAGATCGACTCCGACGCGAAGAACCTTCCCGTTGTCCACGAGATGGGGCTCGTCTCACCGGTCAGCCATGCCCGCCTCATGGCCGAGATGCTGCTGCTGTGGCTCTGCTCCGGACGTGGGCTGAAGCTGAATCCCGGCAACGAAACGGACGGCCCCGACGGTGCCGGCCGCGACAACACCGGCTGGCGTCTGGCCCACTCACGGGACCGCGAGATCCTCCAGATCCTCTTCCCCGAGGCGACTGCGGCCGAGGACATCCCGCCCGAGCTGTTCGCCTTCCTCAACGAGATCATGCCCGCCCGCTGGTACGGCTCCGAGCCGGACGAGGAAGAGTTCGACCTCCCCGAAGGTGCGGACTGGGACGCCGTGCAGACCGCCCTGATGACGCTCACAGCGCAGCGCGGTCAGGACCATCTCACGGACACCCGCGACGAGATGCGCAAGCTTCTCCTCGGACTCGTGCCCGACGCGCACCGGCAGGCCGCTGTGATCAACCTGCTGGTCACCCGGACGGTGCTGCGCGAACTCGACGGCGCCCTCGACGAACTGCGCGCGCAGGCACAGACCCTGCGTTACCTGGACCTGGGCTCGGTCCGCAAGATCCTTGAGACCATGCGCAGCAGCACGGTGGCCACCCTGTACCCCTTGGCGATGCTGGGCCGCTCCATCCACGGCTACCAGGTCAAAGGCATGGACAACAAGGAGAAGGAAGCCGAGCTCCTCTCCCGGTCGTTCGGAGGCGATCCGCATACGTTCGTTTCCGAACCCGGCGGCCTCACCTCGCTGTTGACTGCCGGCGTGCAGCGTCCCGTCATGGGACTGTCGGCCACGGCCTACTTGCCGCAGGCCGTGCAAGAGCACATCCACGCCCCGGTGCGATGGTGGCTGCCCGATACACGCCCCGAATCCATCGTCACCCTCGCAACCCCTGTACGCAGTGGCGCCGGAGACGCGATGCGTATCGGTGGTCTGCCACCGGAACTGAAGCCCAACGCCCTGCGAGATCTAGGGCGGGGTCTTTACGAGCAGCAGCTCGCCCGACGCCTGACCCACCTGGAGAAACGGGAGCCGGAGCGAGCACGTGTCATTCTCACCGTCAACTCCTACGAGCAGGCCGCCCACCTCGCTTCCGGAGTGGCGCAAGCCGACGGTCTGAACCACCGAGTCTGCCTGCTCGTGAAGAAGGCAGAGAAACAGAACTACGAGGAGCACCTGCCTCCTCACGTGGACAGGATGGTCCGCGAGGAACTGAAGGACTTCCCCGAACGCGGGGAGATCCTGATCGCCCCCCTCGCTGTCATCGGACGAGGTCTGAACATCGTCGTGGGCACACGCTCCGCAGTCCGCGACATCTACCTCTGTGTCCGGCCCGTCCTCAGCATCGAGGACACCGACTGGCTGCACGCGAGCGTCAACGCCGCCGGCGTCAACACCCTCCCCGTCGGCGGCAGCGACGCCCCGCTGGCCGAGTTGCGCCGCGCCGGGGAAGCCTCCTGGAAACAACTCTCCAAGATCCTCCGCTCCCCGGCCCGGTTCTCCAACATGGACCACGACCTGCGCAAGGAACTCGTCGCAGGAATGCTCGTCCTGCTCATTCAGCTCGCCGGACGAGCCCGCCGCGGCGAAACCGACATGACCCTGCACATCGTGGACCACGCCATCCACGACCAGAAGTTCAGCTCCGATCTGGCCACGATCATCAAGCAGATCTATGCCGACTGGAACCCCGAGCAGCGCGCGATCATGAATGAGCTCTACGGTCAAGCACTTCAGGCATTTCTCACCTACGCAGGACTCGATCGCGAGATGCTCTGAACGACCTACATCTGCCCCCGCCCTCCCTTGGTGCAGGCGGGGCTGCCTTCCCTGCCAGGGAGAAGAGCCGAGAGAAGAGGTAAGACCGTCCATGGGGCGTCGCAGCACGCAGCGGGATCTCACCGCACACACCACATCGATCAAGTGCACCCCACAGCTCCTGGACGGCATGACCGCCCTGGTCTGGGACTTCGGTGACTACCACTCGCCGACGCGCAGCGCCTGGCGCGACCTGGGCAGCACGGCTAACCGCAACAGCAAGCGGATCGCAGGCGTACAGGACTCCGACCCCTTCCTGATTCCGTACTCCATCGCGGTCACCGTTCTCCAGCAGATCACCGACGGGTACGTGTACCTGGACAGAAACCTGGCGTTCATGGTGACGCTCAGCCCTGTGGAACCCGGCGTCCTCAAGAACGTCTTCACCTACCTGGAAGGGATCGTCCGCAAGATCCTTCTCGACGAGATCCCGTTCATGGACGAGCCCGCCCTTGCGAAACTGGTGGCCGGCGTCACGCCGCAGTCGCTCAGCCTTGCCGAGAACATCCTCGCCCAGCAGGACGGCAGGCCAGCCAGCCCTGACAGCTGGGCCTATCAGGCGGTGAAGTGGCATATCGCGAAGAAGCTGGCCGCTGAACCCCTCTTGGACACGGAAGTGGAACCGATCCGTGAGCCGTACGAGACGAAGGACGGCGTGATAAAGGAACGCATCGTCGACTGGCAGCCGTCCACCAACACCGCGGCCGTGTACTACCGACCCGACAGCGACGGCGACCTGATCGCATGGGACCACCCCATCGGCCCGCTGTTCGCCTCTCTGGCCCACCCGGTCAACCTCAGTGAAGCTGCCACCGCCCGTCCCAAGGGCCCCACGCGGGCGCAAGTCCAGTACGCCATGTCCCGCGTCTCGGTGAAGATGGCCACCTACACCGCCGAGCCCAACCCCGTCCTGAACCTGAACGCACACATCCGCCGCGTCAACAACACCGTGGTCCACGCGCGCACTGCCTTGCTCGATCAAGGGACGCAGCGTCCCCTGCTGTCCCTCTCTCTGGACGGATGGGGCCTGCGCCAGGCGAACAAGCACGCGTTGGAGATCCTGGCGAAACTCGACGCCGACCGGACAGCGCTCACGGCACTGGAGGAACGTGTTGCCGACGAACGCCACCGCCTGAACCTCAGGGACGAAGACGGCAAGAGGATCGACATCCTCACACCCACGCCCGGCACCATCCGGCCGACCATGCCCCAAACGGACTCCTTCGCCGTCGGTACCGGCGCCGGCATCTACCAGCTCTCTCTTCTCCAGGACCAGATCCGGCGCGCCTTCGGCGACACCGTGTCTCTGCTCGAGCTGAAGTCGAAGGGGAACGTCTTCGGCAAGCGGTCCCACGAACCCGCCACCTCGACGCAGGAGAAGGAGAAGAAGAAGCGAAAGAGCGACGGGGATTACGTCGACCTCATCGGCAATCCCTCGCCCGACAGCATCCGGCGCTCCATCGAAGCAGCCGGCTACACCAAACTCCGCATCCTGTGTCTCTGGTACCGGGACGAGACCCTCACGCGCATGATCCATGGTCTCGCCCACCCCTACAGCCTCGATCCGGAACGCATCGACCCCGACCCCAACGGAAAGGACACCACGCCTCTCGCGGAGGGCATCGAGGCAGTCTTCTGCAACGCCGAGGCTCTGCTGAAGCACGGCACTGGAAAGGAGAGGGCCTCGGACGCCGAGGCCCTCATCAGCCAGTTCGCGGAACCGGGCGTGCTGCTCGCGGCCTGGTGCGAGACGGAGCTCCCCGTCCGCGGGGAAGAGCACGAAGGCATGAAGCCCGCCGAAGTGAAGTCCGCCCTTGCCGAGAGTGACGCCAAACACCAGGTAGTACGGGAGCTCGCAAAGGCCGCAGTGCCGTCTCAGTTCTTGGTCGGCCGCGCCTACGACCCGTTCACCAAGACGTTCAGCACCGTCAAGAAGCCCGCGGCGGCGTTCGAAGACCACCGCGTCTACATGGGCCAGCTGGACTTGTACCGATCGTGCGGCGTGATCGACGACCGGTTCGAGCGTGCTCTCTACCCTGAAGACGACCCCTATCCGTTGCCCCGCATGGCCTTTGTCGGCATCCATATCCGCAAGCAGGCCACCGATCGCAAGTACAAGGGACAGCCCAAGAGGATCATCACCGCCACCGCGGTGATCCCGTCCCGCAAGCCCGGCGAGCCCTGGCGCATGCTCGGCTGGAGCAACATCCACCCGCAGTGGGAGCACTACGCGCGGGCGCAGAGCAATTTCCATGCCTCCAACTACCCTCTGCACACGCAGGACGGCCAAGGCGAAATGCAGCGTTGGGCACAGGCCGGCGAGGACGTCCGTACCGCCCTCCAAGACCTCAGCGACGAGCTCGATGGGCTCCCGTACGCCCTGATGATCGACGGCCACGCCAGCCGCCGCGTGTGGCCGGGCCTGCATAACAACAAGCAGGGCCTCGCCCCGGACTCGGACGACCCGCGCCTGTGGCTTCCGGGGAGCGGCCTGCCCGCTTCCTGGAACCCCGTCAGCATCATCCGCATGAATTGCGCGCAGGCCGAGATGCCGCGACTCGTATCCGTCACCGAGAAGCTGAAGAACGGCACCACCAAGCCGCTCAAGACCTCCAGCGACCTCTACTACCCGGAAGAGCGTCCCGAAGGGCATCCCTGGTTCCTGTTCACCGAGCCCCGCAACTACGGTAAGAAGCGCCACGGACAGTGGAAGACCCGCTGGCGCGCGGATCCGGGCAAGGCGTCAAAGAACGCTGACGAGCGCAAGGAAAACGAACTCAACTCCCCCTGGTACAGCATGACCACGCGCGAGATCACTCCGATGTACACACGCAGCGGGTACGAGCGCGAGGTCCTCGCCGTCGCCGCAGCCCGACTCAGCCACCAGGCACTCTCATGGTCCGACCGAACCCGCTACCCCGCGCCACTTCACGCCGCACTGCAGATGGACCTTGGCCACCCCCAGTTCCGACGCTCCGAACCAAAGGACCAAGAGAGCATCGACATCCTCAAGGAAGCCTGCGGCACCGACGCCTAATCCGGTGTCGACCCAGCCGTCGAGACCGTGATCGCGAAATGACCATGCTGAATGGGAACTGCTCCATGGACGCTGGCAGAGCGGTGCAAGCGCTTCAAGGACCGGGCCGACAGGGCTCATCTGCTGGTCCTGGCACGTCGCCAGGTCCAGCAGATGCTCGTCAACGCCCGGTGATGCGCGGGAGCGCCTTCTTCCGCATGGGGCCGGCGGCGACACCGACGCGGCCTTCGATCCGACGGACTGTCTCAACCGGGGTGTCGTCATCGAGCGGAATGACGTACACGGTTGTCCAGTCGAGAGTTCTCTTCACGCCTCTGAGGTGCTGGGCAATGCGTAGAGAGATACCGACGGTGGTTGAGCCGACGTAGAGGATCTTTCCTGACCAGGCACACACGACGTAAACCGCCTTGCGGGGTCGGACCGGGATGTCGGCTGCACACGGGTAAGGGCCGAAAGGCCCGTCGTGATGCAGGTGGTCCCCGGCATACGCAGCGAGGGACGCGAGTCGCTGCGCCCTCATGAAGCGGTCTCTACGGTGTCGGAGTCCTCGTCCTCCCATGCCTCGACGGCGCCGTCAGGGTCCTCCAGGAACTCCGCTACCCAACTGTCGTCACGCCGGGTCGTGGCGCGACCGCCCTTGCGGTTTCGGCGCTTCCAGGTTCGGCCCCAGAAGACCAGATCCTCGGTAGCGTCGTCCAGGATGCCCTTCCACTCGGTGACGTGGTTCAGGTCGACACCGACCGTTTCGACGTGATCGGCTCCATCTGCAGCCTTCACCGCCCGCAGGGCGGCCATGGCTTCCTCGATGCTCCGCACGGCAGCTCCGAGAACTGCAGCGGCGTCGCGCAGGGCGTCATCCGGAGTGTTCGTCGAAGAGGGACGCGTCGGCGAACCGGCCTTGGGGAACGTCGAGCGCAGATAGACGTCGTTGAGGGTCTGGTCCTGTGCCCGGTCCTCGGTGAGGCGGATGGAGCCGTCCTCGTTCACAGCCCGGAGGCCGCGGCGCCCATCGTTGTGGTCAACGATGGCTCGATGAAGCTGGTGGATCCCAAGACGCGACGAGAGCATCGTGTCGATGACCTCGCCGGGCCGCCGACGATCGTCCGCATTCGGATTGTTGTTCGTACCGCGGTCAGCCCACAGGGACAGCGTCGCGATAAGGGGGTAGGCAGCTCGTGCGGCGAGTTCCAGACGCGACCCTCCGGGGGTACCTGCGGGATCGTCCTCGAACTCGTCCAGAGCGTCAGCCAGCACGTCATCGGCGGAACGGTGCGTAGGGTTGAAGTGGTTGTCGCGCACCGACACGAATCCGTGTTGCATGTAGCGGCGGATGCGGTCTGGGCTGGTGCCCTCACCCGCCACCGACCTCACGATGAGTGCCACGGCCAGCTTGACTCGGAAGTTCTTCGTGATCCGCTTGCGTGTCGACTGGCGGGTTACAGCACCGCGAATCGCGTCACGCACAGCCTGGTCATCACGCGTGAACAGGGCGATGATCTCCGCTGCCCGGATTGCCGGGTCAGTGGGCAGGTGTGCCTTCTCCGCCTCTGAACGGCTGATCGCACCAGCGAGCCACCGACGACGCATGCGCGTGAGGATGCGCCGGTCCTCCATGACGGTCAGCGCCTCATCTGCGAGCGATTCCAGTTCGGGTCCCTCGCCCCACTCCTTCGGGGCGTCGACGTGACGGAGAGCCACCAGGGACTTCACCGCCGACGAGAACCGGTCAGGGCCGCCCGGCAGGGGCTTGTATCCCACCAGGATCAGAGCCGGCATCGTTTCGCAACGCAGCGCCTCAGACTGCTTGACCGTAGGCCCTTGCTCGAGGGCGGTGTTCAGTTCCTTGATCTTGGACCGCATGAAGGCGTCAGCCTCTGCCTTCACCACCATGTCGACGCTGTTGCCATCGCCCAGAATGTCGTGTGCGGCGGTGGTACGCGACGAGCCTTCGGCAGTGGTCACCGCCCAAAGATCAGGGATGTCCTCGGCGGTGTGGACGTAGCGGTTGGCAACCAGCCACACCTCGGTGAGCACTCCCTGGTTGCGGATCGAGTACCGCCAGTCGTTCGCGTCCAGCACCGCCCGTGCCGCGAGCGCCGAAGCCCACGTCATGTGCTCGGCCGACTCGATCGTGACTTCGAGGTGCGGCGTGGTACCGGTGCTGGTGGGGTCATCGACTGGGGCGAACCGCGACTCCTCGTCGGTTCCCGGTTCCACCGCCACCGGGTGTCGCCTGGCGTCGCCGATGCGAGGGTTTCGAATGTCTGGCAGCGTACGGCGCGTCCACACGCGCGCACGGACTGCCAGAAGGATGCCTCCGGTGATCGCGAGCTCAGTGGGGATCTCGATCGAGCGGCGAAGCTCGGCTGGGTCCACGACGGCGTTGGCGATGGAGAAGGCTGCGTCTGGATGGATACCGAAAGCGTCGACGAGCTTCTCGGCCGCCTTACGGCGGGCGGCGATCGGCGCAAGCTCAGGAAGCTTGTTCACCGGCCGCGGCGGAACGTGGTCGTGAATCGCGGATGTCTCTTCGAAGATCGCGGTCATGATTGGTCGCCCTCCTGGGCGTACTCAGGCACGCCGAAAGGGCACGGAACGAAGAACCACAGACGTCCGCATACTCCCGGGGTGCCACACGGATGTGGACCATGCCCGGGAAGTCAGACAGCAACCGCCGTCAGGCGCATCCCCTCAGATTTGATCAGAGCAAGCCCTGACGTGATCTTCGGCGGCAACATGGCGCTCGACAGGGCCCGCGGCGTGAGGAAGCATGCCTCCACGTTGCCTACCCCGAGGTGACCTCGGAGCGACCCTGCTTCGCTTCATGCGTCGCAGGCGACTGGGACGCTACCACATGGCTGTCAACTAGCGTGGCTTGAAACGGAATCGCTCGCCCGACGGGTTCCAACCGTCTCGCAGTGATCACCAGCGGCCGGGGCAGCCTGGTCTCAGTTCTGGTCTCATTCACTCCCGTCCGTGCCCGTCCGAACGGGGCCACCTCGAACGCTCCGCCGCAGGTCAGGACCCCTACGGCCCGCTCCGGACCCCCGTACGAACATTTGGAAAGCGTGTTGGGGGCAACCCCTCACGAGTTCGAATCTCGTATCCTCCGCCAGTGCCTCACCGGGCACGATGTCGAAGGGCCCCACCGCTTGCGGTGGGGCCCTTCGTCGTGCGTGGTCTCAGTTCCCAACGCGGAGGGCTGCGGTCCTGGGCGGACGGGCTGGGTCGCCCACCCCGTCGAACACGGTGTTGGGTGCCGAACCCCGATCTCTTTGAGCAGCCCACCAAGGCAGCGCAGCCCGACGCCCCCGGCGTATGCACCGACAGGTCCGGCTGGGCTAGATCCGGGCCAGGAGAGTCCGCGCCACGAAGACCCATCCGACCAGGTCAAGCGAAAGCAGCATGGGCCGGACCGGCTCCGCCAGTCTGCCCAGTCGTACACGAGTTCTTGCAGATGAGGGTCACTGACACCGGTCCACCCGTTATAGGCGGAACCTTCCTTGTCGGCCATGCGAACCAGCAGCCTCAGACTCTCCTCCAGCAGCTCAGGGCTACCGTCGAAAAGTGTCTGGCGCATTCCGGCGTCGCGGGTGATGGCAGCCAGTGCAGGTTCGGTGCGTTGCGTCATGTACCGGGCGAAATTGGTATAGAAGTTGCGGGTCGCGGCCTTCCCCGCTTCCCCCATAACGACCAGCGCGCCAAGCGCATCGAACTGGCACAAACTGTCGAGCACGGCATCGTCGTCAGGTGAGGTGTCAGGGTGAAGGGTCGGCACTTCGCGGACGGTGTTGTGGGCTGCCGCGATCAGGCCCGAGCTGTGCGTGGCACCGGAGGCGAGCAGGCCAGCCCGCCACCACCTCACGTCCGTCGGCTGAACCCCCGCGCCACCTACGCGAAGCGTTCACGCGACCGTACACGCGGCTCTCGCGCACACCCACCGCCGTGGACCGCTCGCAGCGCACACGCTCACCGCGAAACCGCAGGTCAAACGATCACGCGAGCATCCACGCCGTACACGCGCCCAAGCGATCACGCGCGGGGCCCCCTTTAGAAGGGGGCCCGCGTGAACGCCCCCCGCGTGAACGCCCTTCTCTTCCACCACTTCCCTCCCAGAGAGGACCCCGTATGCCCCCTGCCCACACCACGCTCCTGAGCGCCGAAGACGCCGCCACGGCGCTCCTGCCAGCCTGGGCGACCTCCCCCGCATTGACAGCGGTGCTGCTCGCAGCGCTCGTGCTTCTCGCCTTGTTCGCCGCATGGCTGATCCGCCAGCAGCGCCGACAGCCGCCCGGTGCCAGCCGGTGGCGCGGCATCGCCGCTGTGCAGGTAGCCGCGGTGGCCGCGGTCGGCTGCACCGCCTACAGCGCGGACACCAGCTGGCGGTTCGCCGACGACCCCATCCCCCGCCACACCACCGTCGGCCAGGGCAGCGAACCACTCCAGCCGTCGGCCCTGACCCAGGGAAGCGGGCGCAACATAGCCGACGATCGTCGGTTAGCCCAACCGGCGATTCTCCAGACCATTGATGCACCCCAACCGATTCACGAGGAGCACCACACCCGTATGGCCAATCCCGACATCAACCCCTACGTCTTCGCCCTTCTCTGCGACTCGGACTTCAAACGCCAAGACGACACCCGCACATGGTCCCACCGCGACGGACGCCCGTTCAGCAAGGAGGAACAGGCCCTCACCGGCAGGGCAACCCTCGCCGAATTCGAAGAGCTGAGTGCGCAGCTCACGCGGTACCGGAAATACACGCAGGCAATACACGACGCCCCGGAAATCATGAACCGATTCCTTGCCCCGTTCATGAATCAGCTCACTGAAAAGAACCTCGGCAACGCCGTCGGGCTCATGAGCAAGGACGAACGGGCCGAGTTCGATCGACTGTTCGCCCTCGCGAACGAACGGGTGCGTCCCTTCACCGCCAACACCTTCTGACGAAGGCCGCGTCACTCATTGACCAAGGCGAAGAGATGGCCTGGCCGGAGTGCTTCCCGGCCCCGGCGATCGGTGCCAGGAAGGATCAAATGAGCACCATCTCTCAGCGGCGCCCACGAGCTGGACACAGCATCCAGCACTGACACGGGCCCGCCCCGGTAACCGCCCGCCACACACAGAAGCTGTCTGAGCAGCGCGAAGCCGGGCCTCCCGAACGGGAGGCCCGGCTTCATAGCGCGGGAGTACTGCTCAGCTGGCAGGGGCACCCAGGAGCCGGTCCCGTGTGCTCTCCGGCAGCACCCGGCGTAGAACCGGTGCGGTGGAGCTGAGCGAGGAAGCGAATGCGGCAACAAGGCCGTGCGGCACGCTGGCACTGAACGACGCGGCCCACAAGTACGAGGCACCCATGCCGAGCTCAGCCCACGCCTGCCAGCCCGTCGCACCTGGCTCTTCCGCCTCGGCAGTCAGAGCGCGGGGGTCGGAGTCCTGGATGAGGGGCGGCACCTTGCCGAGACTGAGGCGGGAAGTGAAGGTGGGGTGCATCGCCACCGAGTCGGGCTGGTCGACGTCGCGGAGCCAGCCATGCTCCGCGACAACGTCCATAAGGAGCTCGGGACCCATGAGCGCCGTGGAGGGCTGGTCGCGGGCGTCGAGCGCGAGGAGATAGTCGCAGAGGACCTCACCCGGGATGCCGGGGATGAAGTAGGCCGACCACCGCGCAAGCGGGCTGTCTGGGTGCTCGCGGGCGGAAATCTGCCAGGCGATCGGCAGATCGCCCAGGTGGAACGGCTCATCCGGCAGCACCCATTGGGCCCACCGGAGGGTGTCGGGGCTGATGTGAAGGACGGTGCTGCGCACGACCTGCCGATCCTCAGTCCCGGCACCCCACACGCTGGCGGCCAGGCTGATTCCCGACTCCTGGGCTCTCGATCAGGGCCACCGTGTGGCGTTTCTTGATTGCGGGGGCGTCCGCGGTGTCCGTATCCTTCGGGCAACGCGTCGATGGAGACGAGTAGCCAGGGATCACGTGAGTTGAGAGAGCCGCCGGTAGCTGGAAAGGCGGTCTCGCGCCCCGAGGCGAAGACCCTCCTGAGCGCGGGGAGGAACGACCCCGCCTGGTGGTCCGATGCCCCGCCGGTCGGCCCCCGTCATCGGGCCCGAATGAGGCCGTCACCTGGTGGCGGCGAAAGTGCGGTGGTACCGCGAGTTGCCCTTCTCGCCCGCACTCCCAAGGGATCATGACGACGTCCTTCGGAGGACCGAAATGATCCACAGCCGCGTACACGTCTCCGACCTGCGAGAGCACGTCGGCCGTACCGTCTCCGTCTGCGGATGGGTGAACACCCTCCGCCTGCAGAGCAAGATGCAGTTCGTCATCGTGCGCGACAGCACCGGCATGGTGCAGGTCACCCATAAGCGCGACGATGGGCCCCTGGAAGCCCAGCTCGAAGCCCTCACCACTGAGTCCGCCGTCCGCGTCACCGGCCGGGTCGTCGACGCCGCCCAGGTGAAGCTCGGTGGCCTGGAGATCGTCCCCGAGACGGTCGAGGTCTTGAACGTGGCCGCCACACCGCTGCCGATCGACGAGCACACCGGCCTGGAACAGCGACTGGACTGGCGATTCCTGGACGTACGCCGCCGTCCCGCCACCCAGCTGATGTTCGCTGTGCAGACCACCCTGGAGCAGGGGATGCGCGAGTACGCCTATGCGCAGGGCGCCACCGAGATGCACACCCCCAAGCTCATGGGCACCGCCTCGGAGTCCGGCGCGGAGGTCTTCAAGCTCGGATACTTCGACCGCAGCGCCTACCTGGCGCAGTCGCCGCAGTTCTACAAGCAGATGGCGATCTCGGCCGGCATCGACAAGGTCTTCGAAATCGGGCCGGTCTTCCGTGCCGAGCCGTCGTTCACCTCCCGGCACGCCACCGAGTTCACCGGCGTCGACGTGGAGCTGGCCTGGGTCGACGGGGTCGAGGACGTGATGGCGTTCGAGGAGCAGATGCTCGCCCACGCGATCGCCAAGGTCGCTGACGCGCACGGTGAGGCGATCGCCGAGCACTTCGGCGTCGAGGTCACCGTCCCCACCATGCCCTTCCCCCGCGTCACCATGGCCGAGGCGCACGAGATCCTGCGCAAGGGCGGCTGGGACCCGGAGGGAGTCAAGGAGGACCTGGACCCGGAGGGCGAGCGGAGTATCTCGGCTCACATCAAGGAGGCCACCGGGCACGAGTTCGTGTTCATCACGCACTACCCGGTGAGTATCCGGCCCTTCTACCACATGCGGCCGGCTGACGACCCGAGCGTGACCTTGAGCTTTGACCTGCTGTGGAAGGGGCTGGAGGTCACCACGGGCGCCCAGCGTGAGCACCGGTACGACGTGCTGCTGAAGCAGGCCGCCGAGAAGGGCATGAGCCCCGAGCCGCTGCAGGACTACCTGAACGCTTTCCGGTACGGGTGCCCGCCGCACGGCGGACTCGGCATGGGACTGGGGCGGGTGCTGATGGTGATGCTCGGCCTGGACTCGATTCGCGAGGCGACCTTCCTCTTCCGCGGACCGAACCGGCTCACCCCGTAACTGGCCGTGGGTTGCGTCCCACGACACGGGCGAGTGCCTCGTGTCGTGGGACGCAGTCTCAGTAGCGGACATTGCGCAGGTCATGCGTCCATGCCTCGCCAGGGTTCTTGTCCCAGTAGGCCCGCAGGGCCAGCTCCCGCTCGGAGAACCGGCCCTGATGGCAGAGGCCGCCGTGGGAGAGCGTGACACTCATGGCGAGCGTCGACTCGGTGGTGACCCAGTGGGGTGTCAGCGCGTGGCTCCAGAGCTGGTCTCCGGGTCGCATGGTGACGGACTGGCGGTCGGCCGCATCGTGCGCGGGTGGGTCCTCGCCTGTGGTCTCGCCGATGACCGCCGCGTCAGCCGGCAGATGCTTGTCGGGATCAAGGTAGCTGTGGAAGGTTTTGACGCCGTGAATCTGCCAGACCATGCCGTGCGAGTTGTCGTTGTGGTATGTCGAGGCGGCACCCCACGTGGACAGGAACAGGATGGGTGCCAGGCGCTGCCAGGTGAAACCTTGGGCAGCGAGCTGAGTGCGCCAGGGGATCATGACCTCCTCCTGGAAGCCTTGCAGCACGTCGTCGTAGAAGCGGCTGAGGTTGAAGTGCACCAGCCGGAACGGCCAGGCGACGATCTCCTCGATCGGCGCGGTGCGGAAGGCAGCGGTGCGATCCATGCGCACCTGCCAGTCGTCGTCCCCGAGGAGCGTGAACCGGGCCTCCTCATCCCTACGCAGGTGATCGAGGACGTCGATGGCGGGCAGGAACGTGTAGTCGAAGGGGACCTCCAGCGGGAAGTTCGGCGTCTGCCGCCACCGATGGATAAAGTCGTCGGGCGTCGTGATCGTCATAGATCTGTCCATGGAGTCGTGTGCGCTGGGCCGCTTCATGCCGGCGCGGCGCACGAAGCACTGCGGTCGTCGGACGCGGTGGCGGGGCGGCAGATGGCAGCGCAGTCCGGGGTCACCCGGGCCTGCGCCGGGGCGGTCAGGAAATGTCTGATCACGGCCCGGGGAGCGTGGACGCTGACCGACGCCTGGCCGTAGGGACAGCGCCGTATGGAGCCGTCTGCGGATACGTACGCGGTCGCCGAACGGCATGGCCACCGCTCTCCCCCATCTGGGGGGAACTGCAGGTCCTTAAGCTCGCCGAGGTAGGCGCGGTATCGGTCGGACAGGTTGAAGTACCGGTCGAGCCGATCGGCGTCGAGGTGGTGCTGCACCAGGTAGTCCTGGACCGACTTGCCCTCGCGGCGCAGGGCGCGCTCGTCGAGGACGACGGGGCTGAACTGAACTTCCACCCCGGCCTCGGACACGAGGCCGGCCAGTTCCTGACACTCGCCGTCGCGCAGGCCCCAGCAGGTGACGTGCAGGATTTTCATCTCGGCGCTGATGGCGCGCAGCGTGTCGAGGCCCGAGGTGGCGGTGCGGGTGGTGCGGCCCAGCAGCATCGCGCCTTGCGAGTCGGCAGAGACGGTCGCGTTGGCCAGCAGATGCGCCACATCGGAGAGGGCGACGACCTCCACGACGGTGCGGGCCGAGGTCACCATCGACACCGACATGCCGAACTGGTGGGCCAGCCGTATGAGTTGCCGGAGCTGCGGGTGGTGGGTCGGTTCGCCGCCAGTCAGGCACACCCCCTCCACCCCCGCCTCCTTCAGCCGCGACAGGAGGCGGGCGTAGGTCGCGGTGTCCAGGAAGCCGTGAGCGCGGTCGGCCCGGAAGCAGAATCCGCAGGCCACCTTGCAGTGCCCGGCCGTGGACACCAGCGCGGTACGGACTTGGGCGTTCATTGCACCCCCGTGTTGTCCCACACCGCGATCTCCACGGTGCTCGTGTAGAACGCGCACATCTCGGGATCTGGAGTGTTGCCGCCGATGAGGGCCTGCTCGTTGCGGGACGGCCCACCGCAGATGGCGAGCGCAGGGCAGTTCCCGCACTCGGGGATCGGGGCGACCTTCTTCGCCACCCCGGCCAGAAGGCCCGGATCGGCGCGCAGCTCGTCGAGGGTGTGCAGGAACGACGGCTCGGTGAAGTTGATGTCGCACAGGCTGACCCGGCCGCCGGGCAGCAGAGCGGCGTTCAGACTGCGGTCGCCCTGCATGTGGTCGAACAGCATCGGCCGACGGGTGTCGAGGGCTTGGAAGGCGCGATCCAGGACGGAGAACAGCACCCCGCCCCGCCCCAGTGCGGCCACACGGGCCTCATACAGCTCGCAGGCCAGGTCGGCGCCGTTGACCTGCCACCGGCCCGCGGTCGGGATGGGCGTGTTGACGTAGATGAACTTCAGCCCGAGGTCGTCGATGATCCACCGAACGGCCTCGGCGAGACGGCCGATATTCGCCGCCGTCGGGGTGAGGTTGCAGCCCACATGCAGCCCATCCGCCTCGACGAGCCTGGCGACGTTACGGCGAATCCGGTCGTCTGCGGGCTGTCCGCCAAGCAGTAGCCGGTTCGCCGAGTTGACGCCCGGAGGACCGTCGATGGAGATGCCGACTCCGTACTCGTACGCGACGAAGTGATCGAGAGCCTCGTCGGTCAGGCGAGCACCATTGGTGACAACCGTGCGCCTTACCCTGGCCACGTCGTAGCGGTCGGCGAGGGTGTCGGCGAGCTGATCGCCGTATCGCATGAGGTCGAAGCGGATGGTGGGCTCGCCACCGAACCACTGGATGGACACCTCTTCCTGCCCGGCGTTCTGCTCAAACAGGAACTCCAGCCCCTCCGAGAGTTCCTCCTTTGTCATGTCCGGCTTGCCGGAGTTCGTATCGACGAAGCAGTACGTGCAGGCCATATTGCAGCGGTCTGTAAGGACCACACGTAGACCGCTGATACGGCCGGGAGCGGCGTCCAGGCCAAGAAATTGAAGACGGTCATGGAGCGCTTCGCGCCGGTCGGTCATGGGGCCGCCGGGGGTGAAGCCGAGCCCAGCGAGGGCTTCATGAGTCGCGGTCGGGGGGACCCCGGCGAGGTCGTGGACCTCGCCGGAGTCGATGAACACACTGCCCAGCGCGACTGGATCGAGGAGAACCGCTTCCCCATCCCGTTCGTACTGGAAGTATTTCCCCCACAGCATCCGGGGGACGGCCACGGTCGTCAGGCCGTCGCTTCTTCTTCGGCGATCCCGAGCTCGCCCATGACCGCGCGGACCTTCTCCTCGGCGGCGGCCTGAAGCTTCGCGGAAGTGGCCGGCGAACCACCGTCAGCGAGGACGATCACGCCGGGCAGCGTCGGGTTCGGCGCGATGACCGTGACGCCGGCCGGATCGGTGCTGATGACCATCATCGCTCCCTTCAGCTCGACCCAATCGGTCTGCTCCTTGAGCGCCTCGATGATGCGGCCCTGCTTCTCCTGGAAGGAGGCGCGCTCGCCCATCCACACGCCGGCCTTGGACTTGGAGTCCACGACGTCCGCGTAGATCAAGTGGTCCTTCTTCTCTCGCCTGGCTTGAGGCATGGCTGATCCTCTCTGCATGCTGGATGTGCTGGGACAACCCTTCGCGTCCACCGGAGTTCGCCGGATGCTGCCCCACCCGTGGAGTTGGGGCGGGGCGGCGCTTCGCAGTTCGATGGCCAAGCACTGCGACCGGGACATCTCTCCGTAGTGACGTGGTGACATCATGCTGACCCCGCAGGTCCTATTCGAGGACCCTGACAGGGCATCAAGAGGACTTAGACAGGGCATACTTGATGCCCAGTGGATGATTTCTCGCCGATACGAGGACATCGCATGGCACTCTCTGAAGAGAGCCCGCTCCGGAGGAGATCCATGTCCCGTCCCGCAGGCAACACCAGACTCAAAGCCGCCCGGCTGGCAGCTGGATACAACTCCCAGCAAGCCCTGGCCGACGCCATCACAAAGGCAGCACCAAAACTGGGAATCAGAGGTCTGGCCGTCGGCGTCCGGCAGGTCCGACGCTGGGAGTCCGCTACACCTCCTTGGCCGCAACCCGATGTTCACCGCGTCCTGACCCACCTCATGGGGCAGAGCATGGAAGACCTCGGATTCACACCGCCATGGGGGAACGCACGGGCGCGGCCCAGTACACCGAGCCTGAACACCCCACGTGTCTCTCTGTTCGGAGCACGGCTGGCGCCCGTCCCCGCCCAAGGGGAAGCCATCACCCAACCGGCGACTATTGGCAGGGGCTTCGGGGCTATCACACGCTCGCATCGGCGCTTGTACTGGTCCGTCGCCCCTGCCGTGCTGCACCCAGCGGTCTTGGAGCACGCTCGTCTCGGCTGCGCCCTCCTCCCCGAGACGGCGAACCCAGCCCGTCAGACCCTCGCGGCCGCACTGTCCGAGTCCTATCTGCTGGCTGGCCGGATCGAGTTCTTCGACCTGCGACGGCCGGAGCAGGCATCGGAGACCCTCCTGCGGGCTCTGCAAGCGGCAAGCGAAGCGGACGATCCACTGCTCGGAGCGGCCATCCTCGCGCACATGGCCTTCATCCCGGGCTGGGCAGACGACCGAGAGGCAGCGGTCGAGCGCATGATGGCCGCCCGTACCTACGCCCGCCGCGGAAAGGTGTCAGCCGAGTTCTGGGCGTGGCTGGATGCGGTCGAGGCGGAATGCGAGACCCGCTGCGGAGATCCTCACGCAGCGCTGCGCTTGATCCGTCGCGCCGAGGACACGCTCTCCACAGGCTCCGAGCACGCCACTCCTGAGTGGCTGGACTGGTTCAGCCCCGTCCGCCTGGCCGCGTTCAAAGGCAACACGCAGCTGAAGGCCGGCCACCTGCCTCAAGCCCGGCAGACACTCCATGAGGTACTTGACGGCCTGCCGCCCGAGTCGGACAAGCAGCGCACCGTCGTCCTTGGCGACCTCGCTGCGGTCGAAGCCGCCGACGGAAGGCCGCAGGAAGCGTGCCACTACGCCATCCAAGCTCTCGACCAGCTGGCGATCACCTGGTATGCCACCGGCATCGACCGCGTCCGCGAGGTCCGCCGCACGCTCGCCCCCTGGCAGAACGAGCAGTGCGTGCGAGACCTCGATGACCGTCTCTACGACTGGGGTACGACGGTCAGCGCCCTTCAGCGTTGAACTTGGCGATCTTCTCCGGCAGCTCTGCCAGCGAGTCGATGCGCATCGTCGTGATCGCATCGGCATCCGGGTCGCGCTGCTGGATCGTGCCCCAGGGGCCGCGTCGGATCAGGGCAGTCAGAAGCCCTGCATGCACGGCTGGGCGAATGTCGTTGTCGAGCCGGTCACCGACGTAAAGGATCTCGTTCGGCTCGGCCGGTGTTGCCTCGATCACCCGCTGGAAGAACGCGACGTCCGGCTTCGATGCCCCCCAGTCATCGCTGGTTGCGATCAGATCGGAGGGCAGGTCCAGCCCGCGCAGCAGACCGCCGGCCCGTACCGTCTGATTCCCCGCGACGCCCACCCAGAGGCCAGACTCTCGCAGCGTCGCCAATGTCGGCCGCACATCCGAGTAGAGGTCGTCCTCGCCGAACCACTCAGGTTTCCCGGCCGCCGCGCGCTTCTCCCGCTCCTCGGCCAGGTCAAACCCGGGCCGGAACTCCTGGAACGTCTCGCGGTAGTCGCGCCCCTGCGCGATGACCGCGCCGAACATTGCCGCGAAAGTGTGCCTTGGCACCCCCAGCCAGTCCGCCCACGTCCCGTACTCCCGGGTTTCGTCAATAAGACACTCACCGACATCGAACACCACAGCACGAATCATGCTCCGCAGGTTAGACGGTTCAGCGCGACGGCGAAGCAGCTCTTTCGGTCTGCGATCAGCCGCTACGCGCCGCGACAACTTGAGCAAATCCGGTCAGTTGCCTCTCCTGATCAGTCACTTCCAAGCGTGCGGAGACCAAGGACGGTCAAGGCGACTGGCCTGCGCACCATCTCTCTCACACTGGGCTGGCGAGCAACAGAGCGGAGGTCACCGTGGGCAGGCTGACGGAGGAGCAGCGACAGCAGCGAGCCCGTGCGAGAGCCCGCAGCGAAGCACTGCAGGCAGAGGAGGACGACCAGCGCACAGAGGAAAAACGCGAGCAGTGGGAACGGGAAGGCACGTACCTGAGCCGTGAGGAGTTCAAAGCGGGCCATCCCTGTCGCGGCTGCGGTGAGCCGATTCTCGACGGCCTCGGCGCCCAGCCACCGCTGCTGCGGATGACGCCTGAAGAGCGGGCCGAGTACGACGCGGCAGAGGCCCGATACAAGAAGCGTCACGGTGAGTGCCGAGCTGTGCGCTGGACGGTGAGCGGATCCCGCACCCAGCATTGCGGCCACTGCTGCCCGTCCCCTCCCACGGGTGAGGAGCAGGCGAAGGCAATCGCTAAGATCCTTTTCTCCCACAAGACGGACAAGCGGGATCTGGACGACTGGGACCTCACACTCACCTGCAACCACACGGTCCGCCACACCCAGCACCGCGACCACCAGCGCTACTCGACAGCCGTCGTGGAGTGCCCGACCTGCGGGAAGCGGCGAGGCGTGGTCGAGACCGTGCACATCGGCCCCACGGAAGACCCCGAGGGCGAGGTCCAGCGGCAGCGCTTAGCTGCCGAGCTTCGGGCAGCTGAGGCGAAACTGGAGCGACAGCGGAAGGCCACGGCCAAGACGGAGCAGCAGGTCGCTGAGATCGTCAGGAAGCTCGGCGGAACCGAAGGCTCCGGCGATTGACCGAGGATCTCCCTCAACGGCTGGCAGCAATGGGCGTCCTGCGTCAGGTCAGGGGGTCTACCGGTTCCTCCCGGGTCTCAGCAGGATGGCGTCATGTCCATCAACGACTTGCCCTCAGAAGACCGCAAGGCGGTCCTGGCCGAACGCCGGGAGGAGTACAAAAACTTCTGGCCTGGTCCCCACGGGCGCCGAGCTCGCTATGCCATCGAAATGTTTCCTCTCTTGTACGCCGACAAGCGACGCGGCCACGCCCTGATTCCCGCGACGCAGGACATGCGCCTGCGCAAGGTCGTGGAGACCTTCGGAAAGTACTTCAAGCAAGAGCTTGGCTTTGACTCTGTGCCCTTCGTCGCACAGCACAGTCGCCTGTACGCGAGTGACCCCACGGTTGAGGTCGTGCTCTTCGACGCACAGCGGGTGGAGGCGACATTCCCGATTGCCGCCAGCGCGGCCGGGCTGAGCGTCCAGGATGGGGACCGTTGGCTGGACTGGTTCTGGATCCACCCTTTCGAGCGAGGACGGGGCCTTGCCAGTCAGGCGTGGGCGGACTTGGAAGAGGTCTACGGCAAGGAGTTCAAGATCCAGCCTCCGCTCTCGCCCGCCATGGAGAGGTTCCTTACCCACCACGATGTTACTCCCGAACGCTGGCGCTTCTGAAAGCCTCCGGTAGCCCACGACCGCAGCCAATCGGGCACGAGAAGCACGAGCGGAGCGGCCTCGGTCTGGTTGCAGTTCTGGTTGCATTCACCGGCGTACAACACCGTCCGCAAGCCCCACCCACCCCGGTTCCACCACAGGTCAGAACGCTCCCGTACGCCCCAGAACCCCCAGACGAACATTTGGAAAGCGTGTTGGGGGCAACCCCTCGCGAGTTCGAATCTCGTATCCTCCGCATCCGCCTGACCAGGCGAAACGAAGAGCCGAGCCGCATTTGCGGCTCGGCTCTTCAGCGTGCGTCGGTTGCAGTTTCGGTTGCGTTTACAGTCGACATTTTGGGCATATCGCCAAGCGGGAAGGGTGCACTCCCATGGGGTGACCGACGCAGACTGCGTGGCAGAGTCATGACATCTGACGATGCCGCGGTCAGAGGCCGACCATCCGGGCCTTATTGCCACACAGCCGAGTCATGTCATCGACATCCGACGTGAGGATGGCGACCGGGCCTGGCTGGCGCAGGGCCGCTTCCACGACTGTCGCGTCGATCGCGTACTTGTGCCCGTGCAGACCGGTGGCTTTGAGCAGCCGTGCCGCCGCCTTGGCCGCTTGCTCCGTGACCGGCTCCACCTTGACCCGGGACAGCGCCCATTGCAGCCCGGGCAGGTTCACCCGGGAGTGGCTCATCTCCACGATGGTGTTGGCACTGACGACAAGGTCTGCGCCCATGTCGTGGAACACCTGGAACATCGCCAGAATCTTCCGGTCCTGCGCCACCCAGGCAGACAGCCCTTCGCTGACCAGGACAACAGTCTCGATGTGCCCGCTCACGCGGCGCTCGCGCCGCCCGTGGCCTGCGTCGTACCGAAGATCCGTACCCGCGCCTCGGCCAGCTCCTCTTCGCTGAAGGCACCGTGCTCGTCCTTGTGGCTGCGCAGATCGACGACGAGGAGCTGGTGCCGGATCTGCCGGGCGACCGCTTCGGACACGTAGCCGGAGACGTTGTCCGTGAGTTTCCTCAGCTCCGCCACCTGCTCGGTGGGCAGCGTCACCGTGATGCGAGTGGTGTCGGCCATAGGGGCAAGCATTCTGCGGTATGCGCTCTACGTGCTCGCTGTTTCCCGCAGTCGGTCCGGCCGGCGTCGTCCAGGGCGGCCGTCAACTCGCGCACGGGCTGATGCTGGGCGACCACGCGACGCGCCGGTTCAGCAGGCCCGGTGGCGATATGCCTCGACCCATTGCCAGCCCTCTGGAACCGGCTCCGGCAGCGGCAGGTCCAGAATTCCGATGCTCTGTCGAGCCGGTCCCCGAGTGCAGCGGGCGAGCACGCGTCCGTCCTCGACCAGATCAACACCGACCACACTCACCTCAACGCCGAGGACAGTCGTGGCGAACGGTACGGCGAGGTTCTCCTCGATCATCGTGAAGAAGCCCGTGAGCTGCTCACCCTCGCCGTAGGCATCGACGGTGGCCTCCTCGATCAACGCCTCCAGCACCGCTGGGTCCAAGGTGCTCATGGCCTCACCGTAGCGCTGCGGCCTACGGTTGAAGACCCGTCCGTTCAGAGGTGAGGCATCCGCCGTGGCACCGTCTCCAGCAGTGAAACCGCGGCCTGCGCTTGCCCGTGAGTGACATCACCTGGTGGGGTTTGGTCCGGTAGGAGCAGGCCATGGGTGAGAGCTGGGTCAGCGGCAGGACGGAAGAGCGTGGCACGAGTCATCGTACGAGAGCCGGGGGCGGGCGCGCGAAACGCGCCGCCAGTGGCCATGCCGGAAGCAGCGGCCCTCGCAAGGGGGCTGCTCGACGGAGGCTGGGCGGCGGTATTCGTGCCCGGTGAGCCCGCCCGCCTTGGACGGCTGCTGCTGTGGAAGCCCGCCGGGGCGGCTGCCGCAGACGGCGTGACGCCCGCAGGCGTCGACACCGATGTGGTGGAGCTGGTGCTGCCGCACGGCCGCTCGGTCCGGCGGCGCTGGGTAGAGGGTTACGCACTTCCCGCCGGCGTCGCCGTTTCCGCCCTTGCGGGGGCGATGCCGACGCATCCCTCCGGTGCCGCCTGGCAGGTGGCCGCCCAGTTCGCGCTGCGGCTGCTTGCCGACGGCCGCCTCCACCCGACCCTTACCCCGGCCGGTTACGACACCTGGCAGGCGGGTCCCTTCACCGCCGCCCAGCGTCAGACGCTCAACGCCCTCGCCGCCGCCTTCCCACCCCACGCCCACTGTCTGCCCGAGCCGAGTCCTCCGCCGGTACGGATCGCCGAACCGGCCTCACTGGTACGCCAGTTCTGCGATGCGGTCGCCGACGACCTGGTCCGCACTCCGGCTGCTCCGCTCGCCATGGGGGCGCTGCCGTACGCCTGGCGTGAGACGCGGGCCGTGCCCGCCCTGCGGGAGTGGGCCGAGGAAACCGTCGCCGCATTCACCGCCGACGTCGGCGTCTCGCTGCGCGTCGACGTACCCGAGGGGCGGCGTAGGCAGTTCCGGGCCGTCCTGCAACTGCACACCGCGGCGGATCCGACGCTTGTCGTCGAGGCCGTACGGCTGTGGAGCGAGCCGATCGAGGTGGAGCGGCTGCTCGGCCCGCGTGCCGAGACCGAGACGCTGCTCGCCCTGCGCCGTGGCGCCCGCGCCTGGCCCCCACTGCAGAGGCTGCTCAACGACGCCGCTCCCGACCAGCTCCGGCTGACCGATGACGAAGCCTTCGAGCTCCTTGGAGACGCCACCGACACGCTGCGCGCGGTCGGTATCGGCGTGCACTGGCCGCGCGAACTGGTCAAGGCGCTCATGGCGACCGCGGAGATCGGGCAGCGCACCGCACCCGGCTCCAGCGCGGGCAGCCTCCTGGACACGGATGCGATCCTCGACTTCCGCTGGCAGATCTCACTGGGCGGCGAGCCCCTCACCGAGGCCGAGATGGACGCTCTCGCCGAGACGCGCCGCCCTCTCGTCCGGTTGCGTGACCAGTGGGTGGTCGCTGACCCGAAGCTGGTGGCCCGCGCGAAGCGCCGCCGGATGGAGCCGCTCACCCCCATGGAGGCGCTGAGCGCCGCGCTCACCGGCGAGGCAGAGCGGGATGGCCAGCCGGTCGCCTGCGCGGCGGTCGGTACGCTCGGCGACCTCGTGGCCCGTATCCGCGATCCCGGATCCCGCACTCCCACCGCGCAGCCCGCTGCTCTCAAGGCCACCCTGCGCGACTACCAGAAGCGGGGCCTGACCTGGCTGGCCGACATGTGCGAACTCGGCCTCGGCGGCTGCCTCGCCGACGACATGGGCCTGGGCAAGACCATCACCCTGCTCGCCCTCCACCTGCACCGTCAGGCCGGCCCCGCCACCGCGGGCCCCACCCTCGTCGTCTGCCCCGCCTCGCTGCTCGGCAACTGGCAGCGTGAGGCGGCCAGGTTCGCGCCGTCCGTCCCCGTACGCCGCTACCACGGCGGCGACCGCCACCTCAAGGACCTGACCGACGGCGAGATCGTCCTGGTCACCTACGGCGTGCTGCGCCGCGACCGGGAAGTCCTCGCCGAGACAGCCTGGTCGCTCGTCGCCGCCGACGAGGCCCAGCACGTCAAGAACCCCTACGCCGTCACCGCCCGCGAACTGCGTGCTCTGCCCGCCCGCGCCCGCGTCGCCCTCACAGGCACCCCCGTGGAGAACAACCTCTCCGAACTGTGGGCCCTGCTCGACTGGACCACCCCCGGACTCCTCGGCACACTCACCGCCTTCCGGGACCGGCACGCCCGCGCAATCGAAGCGGGCGAGGACCCCGAGGCCGCCGAGCGCCTGTCCCGTCTCGTACGCCCTTTCCTGCTGCGCCGCAAGAAGTCCGACCCCGGCATCGCGCCCGAACTGCCGCCCAAGACCGAGACCGACCGGGTCGCCCCGCTGACGGCCGAGCAGGCCGGCCTGTACGAGGCGGTGGTACGCGAGACCATGGCGAGGATCGCGGAAGCCGACGGCATCGTCCGGCGCGGCCTGGTACTCAAACTACTCACCGCGCTAAAGCAGATCTGCAACCACCCGGCCCAGTACCTGCGCCAGTCCACGCCCTTGCGCGGTCGTTCCGGCAAGCTCGACCTGCTCGACGAACTCCTGGACACGATCACCGCCGAGGGCGAGTCGGTGCTGCTCTTCACCCAGTACAAGCAGATGGCGGCCCTCCTGGAGAGGCACCTCGCAGAGCGCGGCATCCCCACCCTCTTCCTGCACGGCGCCACCCCCGTCGCCCAGCGCGAGGACATGGTGGACCGTTTCCAGCGCGGTGAAGTACCGGTGTTCCTGCTGTCGTTGAAGGCGGCGGGTACCGGACTCAACCTCACCCGCGCCACCCACGTCGTGCACTACGACCGCTGGTGGAACCCGGCCGTCGAGGACCAGGCCACCGACCGCGCCTACCGCATCGGCCAGGACAAACTCGTCCAGGTGCACAAGCTCGTCGCGGAGGGAACCGTGGAGGACAAGGTGGCGCAATTGCTCGCGTCCAAGCGGGCACTCGCGGACGCCGTCGTCGGTTCCGGCGAGGTCGCCCTGACCGAACTGTCCGACACCGAACTCGCCGAACTCGTCGCCCTGGGGAGGCAGTCATGAGCCCCGCCATACCCGGCCCGCGCCGTACGCCCACACGTGGCAAACGAGCCTTCGCCGCGACCTGGTGGGGCCAGGCATGGGTGACGGCCCTGGAGGACTCCACCCTGGACGCCGGGCGTCTGTCGCGCGGACGCACATACGCCCGTCAAGGCATGGTCGGCCCGATCACCGTCGCCTCGGGCCAGGTCAAGGCCGCCGTCCAGGGCAGCCGCCCGCGCCCGTACCGCTCCTCGGTCCACCTGCCCGTCCTCACCGGCCCCCAGTGGGACACCCTGCTTGACACGATCGCGACCCGCGCGGGGCATCTCGCAGCGCTCCTCGACGACGAGATGCCCGCGGAACTCGTCGACGACGCCCGGCAAGCAGGCGTCCCCCTGCTCCCACTGCCCACCGAACTCGATCCGGAGTGCTCCTGCCCCGACTGGGGATTCCCCTGCAAGCACGCCGCAGCGCTCTGCTACGCCATCGCCGCCACCATCGACGCCGATCCGTTCGTGCTCTTCGCGATGCGCGGCCGCGGTCGCGAGGAGATCTTCGCCCAGCTGCGCGCGCGCCGCACGGCAGCCCAGGAGGCCGCCGCTCCACCGGCAGCGGCGGGTAACCCGGCGGCCGCCGCGTACGCCCACTGGACCGAGCACACACCCCACCTACCCGAACTTCCGGAACCCGCCCCCCACACCGCCGCGCTGCCCGTCGCCCCACCACCCGCAACCGGCCTGGCCGCCGCGGACCTGGAGCACCTCATGACCGATGCGGCGGCACGAGCCGCGCAGATCCTCGCGGGCGACACCACCAGCCTGCACCTGCCCCAGCACCAGGACGTGGTCCGCATCGCTGCGAGCAGCCCCGGACCCGAGTGGTTCCATCATCTGATCCAGAACACCGGCGCCAAACCGACCGCGGTCGCCCGCCTCACCCGTGCCTGGCGTCACGGCGGCCCCACCGGCGTCACCGTCGCCGAACAGCCCCACACCCCCGCCCCAGCGACGATGGCGGCCGCCCGCACGACCCTGATCACCGCCCTCGCCGAGATGACCGACTCCCCCGTGCACCTCAGAGCGTGGCGCAACCGCCTCACCCTCACCGGCCATGGCATCCAGCTGCGCCTGGGCCCCGACGCGCGCTGGTACCCCTACCTCCAGGACGAAGGAGGCGAATGGTGGCCTGCGGGACCGCCCGACGCCAACCCGGTCGCGGCTCTCACCGCGGCCTGGTCGCAGAACGGCGGGTAAGGGCGAGCAGAAGGCTGGACGCACTCACACTGCTCCACTTCCGTGGTTGCGGCTCCGGTTGCATTCACCGGCGTACGGCACCGTCCAGAAGCCCCACCTGCCCCGGCCGCACCGCAGGTCAGGACGCTCCCGTACTCTCAGGAACGGTCGGGCGAAGACTAGGAGAGCGTGTTGGGGGCAACCCCTCACGAGTTCGAAACTCGTATCCTCCGCCGGCCCACTGGCGTTACCAAGGCCCGGACCGTGCAAGCGGTCCGGGCCTTCGTCGTGGGCGGGATCGTTCGGCCTGGACGTCGTCAGCCGCCGAGGCTCTTCAGTGCCAGAATGGCGGCCGGCACGGCCAGACATAAGGCGAAGGTCGTCGCGAACGCGGTACCGGCGGACAAGAGCGCATCGGCCATGTCGCCCCGGGCCCACACCTTGATCAGGGCCACGGCCAGGGCAGCCACGACGGACAGCAGTGTGGCGATGCCCAGCCACAAGAGCCAGACGCGCGAACGTGCCGGGGACGGATGTGTGACCATGGAAGGGTCCTTTCGTCAGTCAGAGGAGCTGGGCGAACGGGGGGCGAGCGGCTCATCCGGCGAAGGCCCGAGCATCAGCTGCTTCAGCAGCTCCTCCCGGGTCCGGACGAGGGCGTCCGCGTACTCGCGGTGCTGCGCAGCCTGCTTGCGCAGCAACGCGCTCACTCGGACGATCTCCTGCTGCTCCGACACCGACGGGACGCGGACCGGCAGATGGCCGAGGGCATCACGGCTCAGCGAAGGGGCGGCGGTGGCCTCCGCACGGTTCCGCATCCACTGCATGCTGTGCGGCAGCGAAAGGTAGTCCACCAGGAAACCCGGATCCACCCCAGCGCCCTCACGCACCCGCAACCGGACCAGGTTGGTACTGAGGAGCCATCCCTCTTGCTCGGTCTCCACCAGTGCGGGCGAACGAAGCTCCCCCGTCCGAACGCAGATGACGTCTCCTGCCACCAGCCTGAAGTTGACGAGCTCCTGGGCCTTTTCGCGGAAGACCAACTCTTGCTCGAGGAACAAGATCCTCCCGCCCTCCAACTGACGGGGGAAGACCACAGGCACTTCGCCCCTCGGTGACCGGTCGGACTTGCCGAGGCGGGTGTAGGAGGGGCCCGGCTGGATCTCACACAGCTCGGCCAGCCGTATTTCCATCCAACCTGGCGGCAACGGGCCCGGGGCGCCTCGCACGCCCATGAGCGGGGACCAGGCGAGGCCAGCGACATCTGCGTCCGCCTCCTGCACCAGGCGGCCGAGCCGGATGGCCTCCCCGTGGGCCCGGATCAATTCCTCGCGAGCGGGCTGGGCAGCAGACAGAGACTCCGGAACGTGGTCCATGGGGCTCAAGGAGTAGCCGGAATCGGCAAACGCACCCCGCGGCACCAAGGTCGTGTGGGGATGTGGCTCGCCGTGTGCGACCAAGCCCAACGTGGCTCCGAACAGCCACGGTCTCACGACCTCCAGGATGGCACCGAGTCCGTCGTCGTCGACCACATTCCTTCTGCCCGTCCCGGTGCCGAGATGCCGGGCGTCCACCAGGAGTACCTCGGGACGCGGAGTCTCGGCGCGCCGGAGGCACCAGAGAGCAACCGGCACCGGAGTAGTGGAGAACAACCGGGGCGGCAAGGCCACGACGCACTCGATTGCACCACGCTCGATCAGGTTACGCCGGATCTCCCGTTCGGCAGCATTGACCGAATTGCCCGCTTTCACTGGCATCACCATGACGGCCCGCCCGCCTGGTTTGAGTGCCCTCATCGCATGCTGTACCCAGGCCAGGTTGTCGTTGCCCTGGGGCGGCGCGCCGAACTCCCAGGCGCCGTGCACTCGCTCCGCCCCCGCGGTGTCGCTCATGTTGAACGGCGGATTCGTCAGCACCACGTCGGCAAAGCCCGAGCGAGCCCCGTCGGATGCCCACGGCATGGCCCGGGTGCCGCGAAGGACCGCTGGTGAGCCGTGCAACGCGATGTTCATCCCGGCGAACCGCAACGTGTCCCTCCGCGGGCTCTCACCGTGGAGTGCGGTTCCGGGCCCGACAGTGCCGCGCCGCACCGCCATTTCGGCCAGCATCTCCCCGCCCCGCACGTACGGGTCGTAGATCGATGCGTTCTTCTGCCCCGCCTCCAGTGCCAGTTCGACGGTCAGGCGCACGACTCCCCGCGGGGTGAAGAACTCTTCACTTCGCAAGCCAGCACAGTCCTCGTACTGGTCAAGGATGAGACGGAATGCCCCTCGCGGCAGTCTCGCCGCGAGCCTCACAACTCCCACGAGGTCCCCGTAGGAACGGGGTTCGAGCCGCATCAGGCTCTCCCTCATTCCTGGCGGCACTCCATGCCGGCGCAGCTCCCTGTCAGCGACGGCACCGATGCACGCAAGCAACTCCGCCATGTGCTCCGCGCCCGTTCCCTTCTTCGCAGCGTCCTCCACCTCTCGCCACGCTGCCGGAGCGGTCTCCTGTAGAAACACGAGAGACACGATCAGGCTGAGGAAGTCCAGCATTGAGGCCGACCCGCGCACACGATCCGCGTGCGAGCCCATGAGCTCGTTCACTAGCACCTTGCCTGCGACGGGGTCTCCTTCTGCGCCCCGCGCTCCGGGCTCAATCTGCGTCGGGACCTGCACGAAACCCTGCTGCCTCAAGATCCGGACCCGGTACGTGGTCCCCGCCGTTTCGCCGGGTCCCAGCTGGCTTCGCGGAACGGTACGCGCGCCCAACCAATCCAGCACCTCGGAGAGGTGGAAGTATTCGGCCCCACCGGATCGCACCGGGGTGGGAAAGTCACGGTGCCGCTTCTCCCAGGTGGTGACGGTCGGGCGGGCGACTCCTGCTTGCGCAGCGAGTTCCGCACGGCTAATCAGCGGGTCCCGCTTGTCTAACCTCATCGCGCAGTGCTCCTTCGTCCATGCCTCTGCTGACGTCCAGAACGCTAGGGATACAGCGCCTGGTCGTCCACTGCGCATGCCGAATGCGCAATGACTGTACGGAAGCCGCCGTGGCGAGCTTTGCGGCTTCAATCTGGTCGATAGCCGAACAAATCCCCCTCTCGATCTCTAAAGTTGTGGCTACCTGCCCCCCTCAGCAAACACGCGGGTTAGCAGAAAGCCACGCCATGCCTCGCCCGCTTCACAGGGTGCATGCACGACAGCCGAGACAGCAAAGAAGGAAGGAAAGTGGCCATTCTCGGCCAAGCCCTGCCGTATTTCGATCAGTCGGCCTCAGGGTCAGCCCACAGCTGCGATGCTCCGCGACAAGTCAGACGGGTTTAAGTCAACTGCACTCTTTGGGAACCGGAGGGATATCCGTCCATGCGCACCGAGACGATGACGGTCACGCCTGCCATCTGCACAAACTGGGTAAGAAACAGGGTCTGCAACCGTGTACCGTTGCGTAGTTACAACGTCGAGAAGTTCCGGGAGATCTTGCAGGCCGGACAATTCCGGACAACCCATCAAGGCTTCGCGCTGGACTTGCACGGTTGCCTTATCGATGGACAGCATCGAGCACAGGCCATCATCGACACAGGAATCTCCGTCACCGCACAGGTCACATATGACCTCGAACCGGACGCCTTCGCCGCTATCGACGGGGGTCGCGTACGGACTGCGGGCGATCACGTGGCCCAGGCATCTGGCATGGTGCAGAACAACGCCAACTACTACGGTGCGGCGTTGAAGATCCTGCGCAATCGAGCCGAGGGCCTGCACTGGACGCGTTGGTCCACGGGCAAACTCACAGCTGACGAGATTCCCGCCCTCATGGCGTCCTGGCCCATCCCGGAATCCCGGATCAACTACATGCTCGCGAAGGGACGTCAGTGCCATGCCAGCGGCACGGGACTGCTCATCAGCCACCAGGTCATCCTGGAAAAGTGGCCCGAGCGTGTCGCCGAGCTCTTCTTCAGAGGCATCGGTGACGCAAGTCGCGAGTACGTCGGCAAAGATCCCCGGGCCGTTTACACGAACACCATGCTCAACGTGAACAAGGGCGTCATCAGCAGGGACAGCGTCCAACAGTCAGCGCAAGCAATCAAGGCCTTCAACGCGCTTATCGCAGGTGAGACCATCGGCACCCTGAAGAAGATGAAGATGGGCGGCGTCAAGGTGGTGCGCAGCCGCGCGACTGGCGAGGAGATGGAACAGCAGTACCTCGCAGATCGCTATCCCGGTGTCATCGACGTACAGGCCGTCAGCCAGAACTGGCCCCACGTCACCGACCACTAGCAACGCTTCGCCGACGGGTTGATTGATCCGCGTGCTGAGTTCAGCATGGCACTGTGGGAACCTGGGGCAGACCAGATGCCTTCAACTGTCCGTGGAGCAGCTGCGAAACCTGCAGCTCAATCGACCTGAAGATATCTGCCGAAGGCAGCCGAGTCTTGACGCCGGACGTGGACGACCTGGGGAGGATGGTCCCGGACACCCGTCACTGAACACCCGGACGAACAGTTGGAAAGCGTGTTGGGCAACCCCTCCCAGGAGGCGGGACCGTTGAGACGGTCCCGCCTCCTGGCGTTGCCGCACACGAAGAAGCAAGCGACCGGCTCAGTCCCACCGTTTCGCCAATCCGGCCCCTTTCAGGGGGTCGTCGGTCCGCACGGCAGGATCCTCGATTCCCATAACTGCCATCACATCCACGACAGCAGCCACGTAATTTCCGCGTACTTTCATGACGGGGCAGGGAAATCGCTCCGCCCTCACCAGCGCAGGCGTCTTCGAGTTCGGAGTACTCTGGATTGGCAATAGACGAGTCATTTCGGTCAAGCCGCTTATGCGCATCTTGGGCATCCAGGACTCCATCGTGCATCCCGATGATGTGGAGGACGGAGCCTCTCATGTCGGCAGAGCATAGAAAATCGACGAATGCTTTCGTTGCCCAAGGTGGACCATTCCTCTGCTGCTACTTCGCCAGGCTCGACGGACGAGCCAGGGCAGTGCCTGACAAGGGTGATCGCGGCTCGGATCTTCGGCATGGCAGATCTTCTGCCGCCGACTCGTCGCGTCGGGCACGACCCGGCACGCCCCGGGGCGGGGCAGGGCAGGGCAGGGCAGGGCAGCAAGGTGATATCCCGGGATCTGTTCTTGTGCGCCTCCCTGCAGCGGCTGTCTGCAAGCCCGCCACGGGCTGCTCACCGCGCTCCTGGATTCGGCGGCCGACCGGGAGACCAGCGGCACGGCGTCGGTCTGGCGGTTCAGCGCCGGCATCATCCGCCGGACGACATCACAGCCGACCTGGCAGCCTGCTCCGCCACGGCGGCATTGCCGCAGCCGCTGACCTATCTCATCGCCGACACCGCACGAGGCCACGGACGGGTGCGCATCGCCCCCGCGGCCTGTGTCACAGCGACGAACCCGCACTCCTGGCCGAACTGGCCGCCCACCGCAGCCTGTCCGAGCTCGCCCCGACGGTCCTGGTCAGCGGTAGTCCACCCGCAGCGGCGCTCGCCGCACTGCGCGCCGCGGGTTGCGCCCCGGTCGCCGAAACCGCCGGGGGAACGGTGCGCATCGAAGAGCGCCTGCCACAGAGGGCCGCCGCTGCCGTCCCTCCTCCGCGAAGGAACGTAGGGCGGCGCGGTCCCCGAACCGCCGCTATCCGCACCGCGAACACGTCCGGCGGCGCCGGCATCGACGCGCTGGCCGACCGGCTGCTCAAGGCCCCGCCGACCGCGCCGGAACCCGACCCGATCGGCACCGGGGTGCCTTTCGCGACGAACACCGAGGAGATCGTCGCCGGGGAGGCGAAACATCTGTCGTACAGCGACATCTGCCAGGTTGCCCACGCCATCGACACCGGTGCGGCCATCACGGTCGAGTACATCGCCACCTCGGGTGATCTGGAGCTGTTCGAGAACGAGGCGAACTACCGCCGGTGAACGCGGCCCAGTTCCCGATCGACACCAGCACGCTCGCACAGTTCATGCGCGAGGACGCAGAGCAGTACGGCCGGGAACAGGCCGCCGCGGCCGGACTCATCGCGACCTGCCCCATCACCGAGCTTGAGTTCTTCCACAGCGCCCGGTCGGCCGCCAACCGGGCGCGCGGCATCGAGGACATGCGGCTGATCTTCGGCTGGGTTCCCGTCGACGACCGCGCCTACGGCCGTGGCTGGCATGTACAGGAAGCCCTCACCAGACAGAGGAGACACCGAAGTACGGGAGCGGTCGACCTCGTCGTCACCGCGACAGCTGAGCTGCAGGGGCTCACCCTGCTCCATCGCGATCACGACTTCGAGTGCATCGCCGCAGTGACTGCGCAAGCCCTGCAGTGGTATGGCCCGGAGTACGGCAAATAGGTCAGCGGTAGTTGCAGTTCCGGTTGCATTCACTGGCGTACATCACCGTTCAGATGCCCCGACCGAGTGAGCTGCACTGCAGGTCAGAACGTTTCTGGATGCCTCAGAACCTCCAGACGAAGACTTCGGAAGCGTGTTGGGGGCAACCCCTCACGAGTTCGAATCTCGTATCCTCCGCCAGTGCCTCACCGGGCACGACTCGAAGGGCCCCACCGCTTGCGGTGGGGCCCTTCGACGTTGCGGAGTGACGCGTCGCCAGCACGGGGAGCCATGCTTAGGGCGCTGCCCCGCCGCAGCCCGACCGGGACGGATTGATCATCAGGGCCGGTGATTCTTCTGCTCTCCCTCGGCCGGGCGCGCGCTCAGCGCAGCGCGCATCGGGCAGGTACCTAATGCCGGGGGCGGAAAGGCGGGCGGCCTCACCAACAGCCACCCGCACGCCGCTCCGGCCCCTCCCCTTAGTTCCCGTTGTTCCGCCTCAGGTGTCGACCTCCCCGCCGGCGAACCGTGCCCCCGCTTCGATGTCGTCGTGGCGCACCCGCACTTCCTGGATGCCGAGTTCACGCATCAGATCCGAAAGCCGCACCACGTACCGTCGCCCGGCCCTCCGCACCGGGCAGGGAAAGTCACCGTTTCTGACCTGCCGATACGCGGTGGTCGGGCTCAGGTTCAACGCCTCTGCAGCCATGCGCAGCCCAACCTCTGCGGGAAGTCCGAATACCGCTGAGAAAGCCACGGACTCGTCACGATGGCGCTTCATCGGCAGACCCCCGAATCTCGAACAGACAAGGCTGTCCGCTCGACTCGCCCGGCGTCTGGTGGACACCGGCACGCGGTTGACGTTGTCGGAACCGGCTGTGTCGGCGCACCTGACGCACGTGCGCCAGGAGGCCCATGCGGTACGCCAGCGAACCCAGCCGTTCACCCTGTGCCCGCTGAGCGAGTGCACCGGACATCGCGTCGACGCGTACGACCTCGCCAAGCGTGGCGGTCAACGGCTGCAGCACCCTCTCCTCCGCCAAGTCCCGTTCCCAGACTTCCTCGACGGGCGTCTCCTTCGGCCTGCGCCGACCGGTCTGCCACCCGACGGCGAACGCCGCATCAACCAGGTGCTGCTCGATCTGCGTTGCATCCACTTTCTCGATGGCCCGTGCGGCTTCCAATGCCCCCTGCAACAGGGTGGAGCAGACATCAGCCCGCTCGGCGCCCGTACGGCGCGCGATCGCGTACGCTGCTCCCCGCAAACGGGGCGTGAGCAGCCATACAGTGATCAGTGTCCAGTCCCGTTCACTTCCATCCGCTGCCTCCTCGCGCAGGTGGCGGGCGACGTGCCGCCAAGCGGCGGCTCGTTCGGGGCACCCCGGTTCGCCGCGGACGGCGCGAGCCATCAGGCCATCCAGCGTGATCCCGTCTACGCCACAGAGCGGTGTGGAGCGCCGGGCAGTACGCCCGCACGGCAGCGCTGTGTCGGCGTACCGATCCTCGACGGATCGGCAGATGCGGGCGAAGACATCGTGTGCCGGGGACATGCTCACCGCTCGCCCCCTTCACGGTCCGGGCATGGGTCGTCCTGCCCCGGTCCTTCGGGGCCCGCGTCCGCTTCGGATACCAGGCCCTCCGCCGTGACCTGCCAGCCTTCGGTTCGGGGTGGCTGGGCCCCGTCGGTCCGGTAGCCGTCCGGCCCGCCCTCATACGAAGGCGGCGTGTAGGCACTACCGGCAGCCGACGGCGGATCCGGCGTGCAGTCCTCGAAGGGGCCAGCAGCGGTCGGTACTTTCTCTCGCCCCTCCCCGCGCACTTTCCTGCGGATGTTCTCCGCAGCCTCCGGCCGGCCGGCCGCATCCGACATCTGCGCGAGGCGGTGCAGGAACGCCACGCCTTCGACAGACCCCTCGTCAATCCCCATACTCTCCATCCATCCGGACAGTTGATCGCTCATCGAGGGCTGCTGTCCCGCCGTCGGCCGACTGGAGTCACCGCCCGGCGCAGTCTCCTCACCGATCGCCTCCGGGTGGTCGAATCCGGCCGTCGGGTCGCCCTCGGTCTGGAACAGGTCGCGGTACGCCTCCGGAATCTCCTCGTCGTTGGCAGCGGCAGACAGGACCGTCAGAGGGGCGATCATGTCCACCGCGCGTTCGATCTGATCGTCGTGGCGGGCCATCCACCACACCACCGCGCTGCCGGGACTCTGCAGAACGTCATCGCCGAGGTACTCGCGGACATTGCGCTCGTGCTGCCGACGGCTCTCCCAGGTACCCACGGCTTTGCGCAGTCCATCCAGTTCGTCGAGATACTCCTGGTCCTTCTGCCGCAGGACGAGCCGGATGTCCGTGGCGAAGGCGACCACCAGTCCCTCATCGTCGGGAGCAGGCACCCCCAGTACGCCCTCCATGGAATGCTCCAGGAACGTGCACCGGTTGGGGTGTTCCGTAGAGGTCATCTGCTGTACGCGTCCCAGGACGGACGTCGATGCCAGGGCAGCGGGGTTGCCGTGCGACCAAGACGCACCCTCATCGGCGCGCCGCCACCAAACGGCTGCCGAGAACAGGAACGGGCAGTCCGCGACGACGCTCTCGACCGGCACCACCACCACCGAGGTCTCCTGGTAGGGGCTCTCGGCGGGGCGCTCCGGCGCTGCATCGCCCGGCTCGGAAGCCTGGGCGGAACGCCCTCTCGCGGGGCGCGGTATCCGCATGTCGATCAGGAGGGCGCCGGCGCAGAGCGCCGGAAGCAGAAACCACATCCAGATCGGCCAGTCGAGCGCAGCTCCCATCGTCAGCACAGCGATCAGAAGGCCGGCAGCCAGGAGGCGGGTGACGTGATGGCTATTCATCTTCCTTCCCTGGTACCTCGTGCACACGGGCCGAAGGAGACGCCCCCGACTCCTTGTGCAAGGTCGATTTTCCGGCAAAACGCCTCTGCGGTCCGCATCCTGTCTTGGCGTCGCGCCTGCCCGACGGCTTCGGTGGCCTGCGAGTCGGCCCAGTCACTTGTGGTCACGTAGAGCTGATTCAGCAGATCCCGGTCGCCCGAGGCCGCCAGCAGCAGAGCGCCGAGAATCCGGTCGCTCGCTTCCCGCCGCGCCAGCAGGGTGAGCCAGCGCTCTACGACCGGGCACCAGGCAGCGGCTGACCTTCCTCCCATGACCGCCCGCCATGCCAGCGTGAACTCCGGCCAGGGAGGCTCGATCGCCAGATCTACCGGGTCCAGCAGAGCCAGGAGGACGTCAAGGCTCCCGCTCTCCGACCTCGCCCCTGGCAACAGTGGCAGTACCGAACGCGCGTACAATCGGCAGCTCTTGCGGGTCAGTTGCAGCAGAGCCGAACGCGCCTCTTGCGTCAGTGCCTCGGGAATCTCCCGGCGCAGTGCGAGGTGGCGGAGCCTGACCATGGCCTGTTCCGGGTGGGTGACGGCGATGACGTGCCGACAGACGCCGATCAGTACGCGTGCGAGATCGGGCTTAAGGTGCGCTGCCGTCGCCCATTGGTAGACGCGGGAACGGAAGCGGGAGCCGTACTGTTCATGGCTGAGGCCCAGTTCCAGCGTCGTCGCGGCCGCAGCGCTCAGCCTGCCTCCTGCCGAGGGCTGGGTCCACTTCTCGACAAGTACGCATAGGTCGTCGGGCCGGCCGGATGAGAGCGCCTGTTCGGCGAATCGGCCGACGAGACGCCCACGGTCCTCCGGGCCCAGTTCCGGGAGTGCCGTGCACTGCTCCACCCAGTCCCGGAAGCCCGAGCGAAGGTCGGGAAAGTTTTCCCAGAAGTGCCGTCGGACCGCACCGTCGTAGGCGAGCCCTCCGAAGCGAATCCGCCCGTCGGCTTTCCTTACGATAGACAGCTTCTCAAACTGCTCCCCCAGACCCTCCTGCGCCAGCCTTGGCGTCTCGTCCCTCGGGTGCCGCACGAGTTCCAGCAGCTGGCTCGCGGCGCCCATGACTGTGTCCGCCGCCGTGCCGCTCATCATGGCGGCCGCCAGCAGCAGCGCCCGCTCCGGGCCGCCCCGATGCTCCCGCAACTGCTGTGCCACCTGCTGCGACCAGTTCGTCGCAGCGGCCACGGCCTCGTCTCGCCAGTGGGTGAAGTCCGTGCCGTACCGGGCGCTGTCTCGGGCTTGCGCCACCAGTTCCGCCAGGCGGTCGAGCTCCCGCATCGGAGCCGCGGCGAACATATGGGTCAGCTCGTCCGTGCCCAGTTGCTCGTACTCGAACCGCACGCCCTGTACGCGCAGATGCCTGCTCAAAACGGCCCGTCCGCGAGGCCGTCCGATGACCACCGCCAGCGGTGCGAGCTCCGCATCCAGCATCCATTCCAAGCCGACCGGGAAGACGGCGACCATACGGGCGCCGTGCTTCTCGACGAGCGACCGGTACATCATGAGGGTGCGCTGCGCAGCCGAGTAGTCATTCTCGCCGACGCGGGAGAGGTCCAGCAGGTAGTGGTCGACGGGCGACGGTTCGGGGACGCCCTCCTCCGGGTTCGACTGCAGTTCCTCGATCCGGCCGCCGGGTGCCGATGCCTCCTCCAGCAACATCGTCGCCGCCGCGCGCCGGCCCGACCCGGGTGCGCCCTGCAGGATCACCACGGCACCGGGCTGCGTCAGCCGATCGACTGCCCGGCCGTAACCGCGTGGGCGTACGAAGCACCTGGCGAGCCGAAGCCGGTGCTCCCGGACAATCTCCAGCCGGTCGACACCGGACCTGACCAGCGGTTCTTCGTTCCCGATCGACCAGTGGTAGTTGTACTGGTTTCCTCCCCCGCTGTGCAGGGGACCCTGCGGGTTGTTGACCGACGTGCCGCCCGGGCCGGTCAACGCTGCCCGTCCAGGGGATGTCCGTTCCGGTCCCCCTGCTGGACGTCTCCGTGGTTGTCGGCCACGTAGTTCACAGCACCGCCGTCGCTGGAGATCCGCGAGCCCAGGTACTGCTCACGCGCCTGGTACAGGTGCCCACTCCCGGTGTGGACGGGGCCCTGGGCCTCACTGACGAAGGTCCCGGAGAAGTCACCGTTGAGGTTTCCGATGCCGCCGCGCTGACGGTGCTTGATCACCCTCGCCCGCACCTGGGCGTCCCCGGACCCTTCCGGGTCCCCGCCCCGGTCGTCGTCCGACGTGGCCGAGGGCGACCGATAGCCGTTGCTCCGGGCGGCGGCGGCGAGATCGGGCAACAGCCTCACGAGATCGTCGGCCAGCCCCGTCAGATCGGCATCGGCGTTGCGGTGGTTGAGCCGACGGTACTGGCAGTCGGCGAGATCCCCGATCTCCGCAGGAAGATCCTCGTTTCCCAGCCGCTTCGCCCCATCGACCAGAAGAGGGATGATGACGGCTCCGGTCTCCAGTGCTTCCTGGATCTCCCGTCGCGTCCAGTCGCTCTCGTCCTCCAGACGGCTCCGGCCCTCGGAGCCTCCTGCCGTCAGCCAGCGGGGGCCGATCACGGCCAGCAGCACACTGCTGCGCCGGACGGCGGTGAGCAGTTCCTGGGGAAACCGGCTTCCCGGCCGGATGGATTTGCTCGCCCGGAAGACGTTCTCATTGCCGAATACCCTGGAAAGCTCCCTGTCCACGAGCGTGGCGGTGGCTTGCTCGTCGTCGGTCCGGTAGTTCACAAAGATCAGAGGCATGCGGGTTTCCGTTCTGCGTGATGGGCGCCCAGGGTGAAGAAGGTTCGACAGCCAACCGCCGGGATACGGAATGCCGGTCGGCCTTACCGCGGCGGAGTGCATGAGAAATAGCCGCCGAGCGAGGAGGATTCCTGGCCTGGTGGACAGGGAGGCACTGCGACATGCAGCCGATAGGCGTGGCGAGAATTAGGCGTTAGTTAACGGAGTTCAATACATTGGCGAGTGCGGGCCGCAGGCCGCGCACCACCGCATTTCCACGAAACCGTGACCATTCACGGTCCAGTCGAAGCACGTCCGTGCGCACGGTGGCGGAGGGGGTGACGGACATGAAGGCGAGCAGCTCGCGAGCCGTCTCACAGGAACTCTCGACCTCACCTGCCGCGGCCAGCGACAGGGCCCATCGCAGCCCGTACCGCATACGGGTGTTCAGGGCGTGCGGTGCAATGCGGCGGCACTCGCGTTCCAAAACGTCCGCCGCCTCCCGGGGACGGCCCAGGTCATACAGGCACCAGCCGGTCACCATCGAGACGGGGCCGAGGAGTTGCATCGTGCCCACCGCCGGATTGCCGGAGGGGTCTTCCGCCACCGCGAGCAGATCGCGGGCCCGGTCCAGAGCTCGTCCGCAGGCCCGTTCGTCGCCGAGGAGCGCATGTCCCTGAGCCTCGCGCTGGGCCGCGAGGCCCCTGACTCGGGGAGGCGCACCGCTGCGCTGAGCCTGCTGGGCGAGCACGACGGTCCGGGACGCGTCTCCGTTGTAGTACGTGACGAGCGCGCGACGGACCAGCGCATAATCCGCAAGGTGCTCGTCACCGCCGGCCCGCGCCAGTTCGACCGCCTCAGCCGTGGCATTCAGTGCCATGGGCTCGTCGCCGCTTTCCTGGGCCATCCACCCGATGTACTCGGCGAATCGGGACGCTGCGACCAGCAGGCCGTCCCGGGAAGGGCCTGTGCTCCGGGTAGCCAGCGCGATCACGTTCGATACCTGCGAGCGCAGAACAGGCAACATCGCGGCGGGAGCCAGGTTCTGCCCCAACAGCTTCATCTGGTGCAGCTGGTCCTGGTACAGCGCCCCCAGCGGCAGTTCCCTGTCGCTGACGTAAGCGTTCTTTCCCCCGTCGACCAGACCGGCGGCGAGCAGGGAACCTACCCCCGTGACGACCACCTGGCGGCGCGCCGGCTTCGACTTGCTCCCAGAGGACTTCACCTCAGCGGAGTACGCCCTGCGCAGTCGTCCGCCAGCACGGAAGTGGGCGTCACAACGCTGAGCCAGGTTCATGGTGGGCGGGTTGGTCCCCCGCTCGATTTCGAGAGGTGCCCTCTGCTGTAGCTCGTGACGTCAGCCAGTTGCTGAAGCGTCATGCCCGCGTCCTCCCGCAACCGACGCAACTCCGCTCCGAAACGTAACGGGACGTCCATACCCCACCCTTCTCCACTTGTCTGGTTGGCCGAATTTCCCTTCGCCCGACCGGTGAAGAAGAGTCTGGCATGACCTGACGTTCATTCCGTCGGGTAAGAAGAAGTTTCATGTTTCCTCCTTCTGCGCGGGTACACGGTGCTAGGGAACGCGAGGCATCCCACACACCGGTTGTGCATGCCCCCAGTACCCGCGAATTGCCCCCGTCGGATGAGCCGACTGGATATCGTGGCCAGGAGCCGACAAAAGGGGGACAGGTGCTGCCGGAAGACTTGCGCGCCATCGCGGCCGAGGCGGGAATCGCCGTCGTGGAGACGGCCGGGGCGAAACTCTGGACATCTTTCGGGCAGCAGGTAGCCTCCTGGCTCGCCAGGGCGGCGGGCAGACAGAACTCGCTCGCCTGACAGAGACCGCGGCCGCTCTGCAGCGGGCCCCCGGTACATACTTCCCGAACATCGCCGCCAGGCACGCGTTGGTCTGGCAGACCCACTTCACCGACGCACTGGAGCGGCTGAGTGCCGACGCCCGCGTTGCGGCAGCGGAGCGTCTGCGGCGTCTCGTCCGCGATCACTCCGCTGGCAGCACCGGACCGTCCCCGGCTCCCGGTGTCATCACCGGCGAGAACGTACGGGTCCAGGCCGACCACGGCTCTTTCGCGGCAGGCGTGGTGAACGGAGACGTACACATGGCCTCCCCTTCCGTCCCGGATCCGGCACAGGGCTGAGCGGACCGGGTGATTCAGGCCCTCTCCCCACGCACCACCCCGATCAGAGCGCCTCCCCGCTGTCGATGGAGCCGCGACAGCGGCGCCACTGAACGTGCGGGCGTCCGGTCACGCGTTTGCCGTCGGGGTCTTGCACCAGTACCTGCTGTCCGGACCGCAGCAGACAGAGCACAACGCCTCCTACCACCCGGCCGGGTGCGATCACCGCGACCCGGGTGCCGCCGTTACCGATCGGCGGTCCGTTCAGCAGGCCAAACGGCGCTTTCTGCGGCGCGCGGAACGCGTGCAACCGCCGTTCGCACTGGCCGTGCGGCCCCATGCGCAGGAGCTGTTCGATCGTCTGGTCGCGGAAGACGGGCCGTCCACCATCGTGTGCGAGGGCCCTGCGGGCACGGGCAAGTCCACTGTGGCGAGCGACGTCATCGACATGGCGACGGCCCGTGGATGGCCGGTCCTGCCCTTCCGGATGGACGCGGTGGAGGGCGACGACCGCACTGCCGAGGCCGTCGGCCGACGGCTCCATCTTCCTGCCTGCCCCGCCGCGCTGATTTCCCGGATGGCCGACGGCGCTCCGGCACCGCTGGTGGTGGACCAGATCGACGCGGCGAGCACCTACAGCGGCCGTATACCCGACGTCTTCGAGGCTGTGGACGAGAAGCTGGAGGCACTCGCCGACGCACCGAACGTCAAGGTCGTACTGATTGCGCGGACCATCGATGTCGAAAAGGACCCGCGGCTGACGAGCCTGGTCGGCCAGGAGGGCGTGGTCGAACGGTTCTCGCTGGGCCTGCTGGAGGACCACGCCGTGCGCACGGTGCTCGAAGCGGGTGGTACTCCTCCGCAGACGCTGAGCACCGAGACCTTGCCCCTCCTGCGAACCCCCTTGCACCTCGCGGTCTTCTGCCGCTTGTCGACGAGAGCACGGACGACCGCGTACGGAAGCCTGCAGGAGCTCTATGCCCAGTACACCGACGAGACCCGGCGTGAGGCCGAAAGAACCCTCTCCCACGAGGCATGGCCGACCATCACCCACCGGCTCGTCGAGGAGATGAGCCACCGCGAGACCGTCACGGTCCCGTACGCGGTCCTTGACCGGTTCGCCAGGACTGACCTGGCCGTACTCGTCTCGGCGGGAATCCTGCTCCACGCGGACAATCGCATCGGCTTCTTCCATGAGACGTATTTCGACTACCTCTTCGCCCGTTCCTTCGTCCTGATGGGCAAGGACCTCCACGACTTCCTCGCGGCGAGCGGGCAGGCTCTCTTCCGCCGGGCCCAGACCCGGCAGGTTCTGGAGCATCTGCGTGATACGGACCGAGAGGCGTTCAGGCACACGGCAATTCGCCTCCTCAGCTCGGACGTGGTCCGGCCTCATCTGCGGTTCGTGGTCCTTGCGGTACTCGAGCAGCTCGATGCCACGAGCGAGGAATGGCGCGCGTTGGAGCCCTACGCGTGGGGAGAGGACTCGGGGGTCAGGTGGTTTTGTGCCAGCTTGATGGTGGCCTTGGCTTCTGCGGCGGCCCATGCCTGGCGGGCGCGTTTGTTGACGATGCGTCTGTTGTCGCTGCGGAGGAAGGCCGCTCCCGCTGCGAAGCCCGCGGAGGTCAGGGCTATCAGCGCCGCGGGGATGCGGGCGTCGGCTGAGGCGAGGCCCGCGGCGCCGGAGACGCCGGCGAACAGGGCCGCGGGGAAGCCCAGAAGGATGTCGGCCTTGACCCAGAAGTCGGCTCTCCGGTGAGCCAGGTTCTTCTGGGCCGTCGCTTCGTCGCGTACGGCCTCGATCTCGGCGCGTAGGCGGTCCGAACGATCGTCCGGGGGGAATGGCACGGGCGCGGCGGAAGCGGTAGCCATGTCCAGATTTCAACACGGCGGTGCCGTACGGTACTTGACTGGCTGCGACAGACTTGCGGGGGCTCGTTGGTGGGCTCTCGCCATGTGGCGGGGCGCGCGAACAGCGCCGGTCGGTACTGGCCGGCTGCTGTGCGCTGGGGGATTTGACGGGCTCGGGTTTGGGCCGTAGGTGCCGCGTCCGGACGGACGAGGGCCCCGGCGGCCGCTTTCGCGGTGCTCGGGGCCCTCGCCGTCTGTCTCAGCTCAACCTTGGGCCGAGGTGTTGTGTGGGGTCAGTTTCGGTGCTTCGCGCTGTCCTGTCCTCAGCTGCCCGACTTCCGCAGTGAGCACGTGGCCTCGGCCTGCTTGTCCGGGTCGCTCTCCGAACGGGCGGTGAGGGTGACGTTGCCCTTTCGGTCGGCGCCCGGCTTCGCCGACACGGCGACATCGACGTCGACCGAGGCACCGGAACGGGCGGTGGTGAGGCGGTTGGGGAGCCAGGTGGACCAGCCGTGGCCGGAGACCTTGGCCGAGAGGCGGTAGACGTCGGAGGACAGTTGGGGGTCGACGGATTCCGGGTGGCCGTCGGCGTTCTGCGGTGTGGCGCGCCCGGTGTTGGTGAGGTCGAAGGTGCACACGGCGCGGCCGTTGCCCGGCTTGCCCTCCGCCGCGCCGCGGCCGAGACGCACTCCGCGCTCCTGGGGCCCCGCGCCGTCCAGGGACTTGACGCCGACGGAGTAGGAGAGCACACCGGAGGCGTCGCGCTCGACGTCGAGGACGTAGAAGTGCAGCCGGTTGGCCTTGTCCACGTACTCGTACGAGCTGCCCGAGTCGGCCCCGGCGTGGAAGAGCGCGTCGCTGAGCTGGCGGTAGTCGCCCATGGTGATCTTCTGTGGCGTGCCGTCGGGGCGCTTGAAGTCCACCAGGTCGATGTCTTCGGGGTGGGCGTCGATCACCCAGGCGAACGGGGCACGGTCGGCGTTCTTGGTCTTGCTGAACAGGACCCCGCTGTCCGGCGTGAACGAGTCCATGCCCATGCGGTCGACGACCTCGACGGTGTAGTTGTTGTAGCCGCCGCCGTCGCACAGCGGGTCGGTCTCGCGGTCGCAGGGCGGGGACAGGTCGCGTCCCATGGTGATGTTGACCCCGGTGAGGCCCTTCGCGCCCGGTGGCGCGGAACGGGCGGTGACGCGGGCGACGACGAGTCCGGAGTCCTTGAGCGCGTCACGGTCGAGGCGGAGGACGTTCTTCTCATCGACGATGCCCAGTTTGATCTTGTCTCGCAGGACGTGCTGGGCGCCCATCGAGCCACCATCGGTCGCCGGTATGCGCCATCGGGTGTGCGGTCCTCCGGGGCCGTTGAACGAACCCCTGGAGAGCATGCCCCAGATGCCCGTGTAGGAGCGGCTCAAAGGAGTGCCGTAGGGGTTGTTGTAGTTGTCCCCGATGCCCAGGATGTGGCTGAGTTCGTGGGCGAAGGTGGCCATGCCGGAACTCTCGGCCTGGGTGGATGAGCCGTCCGCCGCGTTGGGCCAGATGCGGGCGGCCGCCTGCCAGGACGTCCACGGCACATAGCGGGTCTTGGCCGCGTTGCTGCCGCTGGATATGGGAGACGGCGGCCCCCAGTCGGGCGTCACGTCCTCAGGGGTGCCGAACTTCATCTGGCCGAACTCCTGCCAGGCGGAGGACTCGTCCACTCCGGCGGTGAGGTAGAAGACGAAGTCGAACTCCGCGGGCTTGTCGGCGCCCACGTCGGCGATCCAGGCGCGCTTGCCGTCGGCGCGGATGTCCTTGCCGCAGCTGTCCCCTGTCGGGCAGGCGCCGGGGTTCATTCCGGGTTCGATGCCGTACTGGTGGGACTTCCACGGCATGCGGTACACCCCGAAGGCCGTCAGGTCGACGCCGACGCGACCGCCGGAGTCCTCCATCCAGTACTCGTTGATGGTGTGCCCGCGGTTGAGGGCGGTGGGTTTGTTCAGGAAGTCCCGGTAAAACGCGGGGAGTCGCTCGCGGGGGACGTTGGCGGCGCTGGGTTGCGGATTGCCGAACCGGGCGGTACCCGGCGCCTTGCTGACGGAGAACTCCTCATCGGGGTAGTCCAAGAGCACCAGAGCGCCCTTGAACGTACGCTTCGTGGGCTTGACGTCGGGGTTGGCCCAGTCGGTGCCGGGAACCGAGCGGTACTCGGCCCAGGTCATGTCATCGGGGTTGCGCCAGTTCTGCGGGTCGATCGGCTGGGCGAGGGGTGGTCGCGCCCTGGGAGTGGAATCGGGTATCGCCCCTGCGGTTCCGGCGGCGATGGCGGCCAGGACACCGAGAATCAGGGCGACAACGCTCAATCGGCGTATTCGACGGAAGCGTCTGCGGCGGAGGAACAAGACTCACCTCGTGTCTGAAGTCATCGGACGAGGACATGGCAAGCCGTTCGATGGGGGTGCCCACCGCGGTCAACGTAAGGCGAGGGAGAGCGTGACGCCAGAGTGCCTACGCCATGTTCGTGAGGTGGCGCGAGTCCGGGCTGCGGCGTTCGGGCCGTCGCGAGGTTCGTTGCGGCGTCCGTTGCGAGGTCCGTTAAGGCGCCCGTTACTGCGTCCGTCACGGCGTCCGTCACGGCGTCCGTCACGGCGTCCGCTGCGATGTGCGTGACTACGCCCTTGCGTCGCCCGTTACGAGATGCGTTACGGCGTCCCTCGCGGACCTCTCCTCCGTGGGCCGGGGCTGGCCTCGGGCTGATCTCGGGCTGACCTCGGGCTGACCTGGGGCCGGCCTCGGTCAGCAGGAGGAGTTGCCGTCGCAGCAGGCAGTCGGTGCCGCGTCCGCGGCCGGAGCGTCAGCCGGAGTTCGACGGGCGGTCGTGGAGGGCTTGGCGGCCCGGACGATGGCGGAGTGCATGCCGTCGGCGACGGGGTGGGTCGGGCTGATCTCGATGTCGGTGAATCCGGCGGCCTCCAGGCCGCCGCGGTATTCGGCGAAGGAGAGGGCACCGGCGATGCAGCCCACGTAGTCGCCGCGCTCGGCGCGCTGGTCGGGGGTGAGGTCGTCGTCGGCGACGACATCGGAGATGCCGATCCTGCCGCCGGGCGCCAGGACGCGGAAGATCTCGGTGAAGACGGCGGCCTTGTCGGTGGACAGGTTGATGACGCAGTTGGAGATCACGACGTCGATGGTGTCCGCCGGGAGGGGGATCGCCTCGATGGTGCCCTTGAGGAAATCGACGTTGGCGGCACCGGCCTTCTTGGCGTTGGCCAGGGCGAGGGCGAGCATTTCCTCGGTCATGTCGAGGCCGTACGCCTTGCCCGCGGGGCCGACGCGGCGGGCGGACAGCAGGACGTCGATGCCGCCGCCGGAGCCGAGATCGAGGACGTGCTCTCCCTCGTGGAGGTCGGCGACGGCGGTCGGGTTTCCGCAGCCCAGCGAGGCGGCCACGGCCTCGGCGGGCAGTGTCTCGCGCTCATCGGCGGCGTACAGCGCGGAGCCGAAGCTGTCGTCGATCTCGGCGGGCTGCGGGCCGCAACACGCACTGCCGCCCTCGGTGGCCTGGACGGCGGCTTCCGCGTAGCGCTGGCGGACGGTCTCTCGCAGGTCACTGGCTCGCAGGTCAGCGGCTCGCACGTCAGTAGCTCGCGGGTCAGTGGACTGTTCACGCATGGCGTTCACTCCTTGGCCATCTCGGCCCGGCGGGCCGCATCGACGTTCTCCGAATCGATGCCCTTGGTGACGACGATGCGCTTCATATCGACACCTGTCAATATAGCTAGACGTCAAAGTAATGCGCCAGGTGGTGCCTCACCGTACGGACGCGGTCAGGAGCGCCGTCGCCAGCGTGAGTGCCATGCCGAGCAGGTACGCGGCGACGAGACGGCGCCGCAGGACGCTGTACGTCTTCTCGTACTCGGCCCGCATCGCCCTCCCCCGCTGGGCGATGTGCCGCCACGAGCGGCGGGTGAGGGCGAGGTGCTCCTCCGCGTAGCGCCGTTCCAGTTCCTCTCGCTGGGTCTCCGTAAGCCAGCCGAACTCGCTGGTGAAGCGCCTGGCCAGGGTCCGCCCCTCGGTGCGGGCCGCCTCGATGAGCAGGTGGCCTTCGACCTCGTTGATCAGTGCTGCCGCATCCGGGTGATGACCGTTCACCGTGATCACCGCAGGACCTTGGGCGCGGAGGGCGGTCCGATCGCGTCGGCGTTGGCATCCGGGTGGTGCAGGTCGAACGCGGGGGATTCGGAGCGGATGCGCGGCAGGGAGGTGAAGTTGTGCCGCGGCGGCGGGCAGGAGGTCGTCCACTCCAGGGAGCGGCCGTAGCCCCACGGGTCGTCGACCTCGACCTTCTTGCCGTACTTGGCCGTCTTCCAGACGT